>CAZYMK010000039.1:0-16212 GCA_964648885.1 uncultured Geobacter sp.
ATCTTGACCTGCAGCAGGGTGCGGTTGTCCGGGTTCATGGTGGTTTCCCAGAGCTGTTCCGGGTTCATCTCACCCAGACCTTTGTAACGCTGGATCGCCAGTCCCTTTTTGGCATATTCAAGGAAGAAACCCAGCAGCTCTTCATGGCGGTCGGTCTCCAGCAGCTGCTTGCTGTTTTCTTCCATCCGTGCCAGCCCGCCAGCCATTAATTCTGACACTTTTCGCTGCGATTCCATCAGCAGTTCATACTCATGGCTGGAGAGTACGTTGAAGGTCTGGCTGTCGATCACGGACCGGACATTGCCGATGGTAAAGATGACCCGCTCATCATCAGTCTGGTAGCTGCAATTTGGTACCAGCGCCTGCATGGTGCCAAGATAGGTCTCCATGCCAGCCATCTCTTCAATACCGGGGCTGACCCCGGCCCGCAACAAGAGATCCAGCAGGTTGGCCGGTATCCCTTTCTTGACCACCTTCTCAAACAGGGCACGCCACTCCAGTAACTGGCGGATAACCGGGATAATCTGCTTGCCGATGTAGGAGCGATCCCCTTTTTCCAGCTTGAGGATCAGCTCTTCTGCCCCTTCTTCCAGCAGGAAGTTCTGCAGGGCAGCCTCGTTGCGCAGGTAGAGTTCCTTCTTGCCCCGCTTGACCTTGTAGAGCGGCGGCTGGGCAATGTAGAGGTGACCCCGCTCGATCAGCTCACGCATGTTGCGGTAAAAGAAGGTCAGCAGCAAGGTCAGGATGTGGGAGCCGTCCACGTCGGCGTCGGTCATGACAATGATTCGACCGTAGCGCAGCTTGGCGACATCAAAGTCGTCCTTGCCGATGCCGGTGCCCATGGCCGTGATCAGGGTACGGATCTCCTGGGATGAGATCATCTTGTCAAAACGGGCCTTTTCAACGTTGAGGATCTTGCCCTTGAGCGGCAGAATCGCCTGGAAACGACGGTCACGCCCCTGCTTGGCAGAGCCGCCTGCCGAGTCACCCTCGACCAGATACAGTTCACACTGGGCCGGATCTTTTTCCTGGCAGTCGGCCAGCTTGCCGGGCAGACCGCCCAGATCAAGGGCGCCTTTACGGCGGGTCAGGTCACGGGCTTTACGGGCTGCTTCACGGGCCCGGGCTGCCTCAATCGATTTTTCCAGAATCCGCTTGGCTACCTGGGGGTTTTCCTCCAGATAGACCGCCATCCGCTCGTTGAGCAGCGATTCAACATATCCCTTGACCTCGGAATTGCCCAGTTTGGTCTTGGTCTGACCCTCAAACTGGGGTTGAGGTATCTTGACCGAGATAACACAGGTCATTCCTTCCCGCAGGTCATCACCGGAAATGGCAACCTTGGCGTTTTTCATCAGGTTGTTGCCGGCAGCGTAGGTGTTCATGGTGCGGGTGAGTGCCGCCTTAAAACCGGCCAGGTGGGTACCGCCCTCATGGGTGTTGATGTTGTTGGCAAAGGAGAAGATTTTCTCATCGTAGGAGTCGTTGTACTGCATGGATACTTCCATCTCAACGCCGCCCTTTTCCCCTTTGAAGTAGATCGGTTTCTGGTGCAGCACGGTCTTGGCCCGGTTCAGGTATTCCACAAAGGAGTTGATGCCGCCTTCATAGAAAAAGTCGTGTGCCTTGCCGTCGTTGCGCTCATCAGTAATCTTGATCCTGACCCCGGCGTTGAGGAAAGCCAGTTCCCGCAACCGCTGGGAGAGTACGTCAAAGGAGTACTCAGTGGTCTCAAAGATCTCTTCATCCGGCATAAAGGTGATCTTGGTACCGCGTTTACGAGTAGTGCCGGTTGCCTCAAGCGGTGCCTGGGGTTCGCCGCGCCGGTAGGACTGGCGCCAGATCTTGCCATCGCGCCTGATTTCCAGTTCCAGCCACTTGGACAGGGCGTTGACCACCGAGACACCCACACCGTGCAGGCCGCCGGAGACCTTGTAGGAATCGTTGTCAAACTTGCCGCCGGCATGCAGCACGGTCAGTACGACCTCGGCTGCAGAGCGGCCTTCTGAGGCATGCATGTCAGTGGGGATGCCCCGACCGTTATCAACCACCGTGACCGAGCCGTCGGTGTTGATGGTGACGGTTACTTCGTTACAATAACCGGCCAGCGCCTCGTCAATGGAGTTATCCACAATCTCGTAGACCAGGTGATGCAATCCCGATGCTGCGGTGGAGCCGATATACATGGCCGGTCGTTTACGGACTGCGGAGAGTCCTTCAAGTACTTTAATGCTTTCTGCGCCGTATTCTGTGGTTCCGTTTTGTTCAAGATCACTCATGATATGCCGTTTCCTTCATACGTCAGGTTGCCCCCGTCTACGCGGTACAGTCTGCTGTCGTGCTGCAGAAGTTCCTGAAAGGGGGTTACATCGGTTGTAGTAATGATCACCTGCACTTGCCGCTTTCGCAGGTAGGTCACCAGGTTGCTTATCCGTTGACGGTCCAGTTCTGAGGCGATGTCATCCAGCAACAGCACCGGTTCTTCGCCAAAGGTCTGCTGCAGGTGATCCATCTCTGCCAGTTTCAGGGCCAGCACAAAACTGCGCTGCTGCCCCTGGGAGCCAAAACCTTTTAGAGGGCGCCCGTTGATCAGAAACAGCAGATCATCCCGGTGGGGGCCCCTGTTGGTAGTCCGGTAGCGCAGATCCTGTTCCTGATGGGCCTGCATGGTATCCAGCAGTTCTGCTGCCGTGCTTGCAGCTATATCTGGTTTGTACTGAACTGCCACACCTTCATTGCCACCGGCCAGCTGTGCATACTGATGCTGTAACAGCTGCTGCAGTTCTGCCAGGTAGCGGCTGCGATGCTGCATCAGCCTGATACCTGCCGCTGCCAGCTGCTCGGTCCAGAGCAATAATTCCTGTTGCTGATTGCTCTTGAGCAGTGCATTACGCTGTTTCAGGGTCCGGTAGTAACTGTGATAATCCTGTAAAAATCCGGCATTGCCAGCATAGAGACTACGATCAAGGTAGCGCCGTCTGGTTTCAGGCCCCAGCTTGACCATGGCCGTGTCATCAGGGGTAAAGATGACAACTGGCAGTTTTCCATGCAGTTCTGCAGCACGGTAGACATTTTTAGCATCGACGCTGATCCGCCGACTGTTCCCTTCCAACAGCAGCAGCAGCCTGTTTTCAACCCCTGCCGACTCTATCCGGCCAGTTACAGCGGCAGTGACACTGCCATGTTGAATCAGGTCCGGTACCCTGGTGGTCCTGAAGGCCCGACCGCTGCCCAGCATGTAAACCGCTTCAAGCAGGTTTGTTTTTCCCTGACCGTTGCGGCCGTGCAGAATGGTCAGGTACCTGCCCGGCTCAAGCTGCGCTGCAGTCAGATTACGAAACTGCTCAAGTCGAAGCTGCTTCAGATACACGCGGCACTAGAGTCTCATCGGCATGATCACGGCCAGCAGGTCATCATCAGAATCCGGCGTTACTATTGAGGGTGACAGTTCATTACGGAACTTCATCAGCACCTGCTCACTTTCACAAACCATCAGTACATCAAGCAGATAGCGTGCATTGAACCTGACCGAGAACGGGTCACCTTCAAAGGTAACATCCAGTTCTTCCATGGCATCACCCAGTTCCGGGTTGCTGGACGAAATCTTGATGCCGTTGTTTTCTATCTCCAGCATGATCCCCTTGAATTTTTCACTGGAAAGGATCGCCATCCGGCGTACGGCATGGATCAGCGCTTCACGCTTGGCCTTGACTATTTGATCATTGGCCGCCGGGATGACCCGGGTGTAGTCAGGAAATTCACCATCAACCAGACGCATGACCAGCGTAGTATCCCCTTTTCTGATAACCGCACTGGTGTTGACAAACCCGAACTGCAACAGTCCGTCACCTTCATCGGTTATTTTTTTAATCTCGTAGATCCCTTTTTTCGGCAGAATCACCCCTTTGAGCAGCTCGGGATTGGCCTGGCCTGTAAAGGCGCCTGCAGCAATAGAAAGACGATGGCCATCTGTTGCCACCATCTTGAGTACCTGACCTGCATCAGTTGGTTCAACACGGGTAAATATACCGTTCAGGTTGTATTTGGTCTCGTCATTGCAGATAGCATAGGAGGTCTTTTCAATCATCCGGCGCAAAAGGGCCGCCTCCACCTCAAGCAGCTGTTCATCCTTTACCATGGCAACCGCTGGAAATTCATCTGAAGGCAAGCCGACAATGTTGAAACGTACCTTGCCGCAGGTAATCTCGACCCAGTCATTATCCTTTGCCGTAAAGGCAATCTCCTCATTGGGAAGCTCTTTTACAATTTCATACAGCTTCTTGGCGCCAACCGTAATCTTGCCATCACGCTCTACCTTGGCAGGATACCTGCCTTTGAGCCCTACCTCAAGATCGGTAGCCGTGACTTCAATGGCATCACCGGCAGCCTCAAGTAGTATGTTGGAAAGAATCGGCATTGAGGTTCGTTTTTCTACAATCCCCTGCACCTTTTGCAATGCCTTTACAAAGGTATCTCGTTCGATTTTGAAATGCATGTCCGCCTCCTTCTGCAGTAGCTTACCAGCAGTAGTATTCTTATTTTTATTTTAAATCTTTTTGATGATGTATATGGGCCTGTTGATTCTGTGCAAAACGTATAACGCAATGTTTATATTTGTTGTTTTTGTGAAGATCCCTGTTGATGGTTTCACGCTGTTGTGGCTGTTTGTCCACAGGCAGCAGGTTTTCAACAGCTGTCCACACGTCTGTCCACACCAATTGATGATAACCTATTTTTGAATGTTTTCTTTAAGTTCTTCTATTGTTTTTAAAAGGTTAGCATCTTCTGCCAACAATTTATCAATTTTTTTGGCTGCATGAATAACGGTTGAATGATCCTTGCCTCCAAAACGCGCCCCAATATCAGGGTACGAGGCGCTGGTCAAGTCACGACAGAGCCAGACCGCTATCTGGCGGGCCTGTACAAAGGCCTTAAGCCGTTTCTCAGATTTAAGGTCAGCCACTTTGAGACCAAAATGGTCAGCCACTACCTTCTGAATCAGTTCGATTGATATTTCTTTGCGTTTGTCAACCAGGATGTCTTTCAGATTGTGTCTTGCCATGGCAAGGGTGATCGGGATGTGCTGCAGACTGCTGTAGGCACCCAGCCTGATCAGCATTCCCTCAAGTTCACGTATGTTGCGTGTATCACTGGAGGCCAGGAAATAGGCAACATCATCCGGCAGCTGAATACGGTTCAGCTCGGCCTTTTTCTTCAGGATCGCTATCTTTGTCTCCAGATCAGGCGGCTGTATATCTGCAATCAAACCCCACTCGAAGCGGGAACGAAGACGCTCTTCCAGATTCGGCATTTCACGGGGAAATTTATCCGAGGTAATAACAATCTGTTTGTGTGACTCATACAGGGCGTTGAAGGTGTGGAAAAATTCAACCTGTGTCCGCTCCTTACCGGTGATAAACTGGATATCGTCAATCAGCAGGACATCAACCGAACGGTACCGTGCACGAAATTCATCCATCTTGTTGAGCTTGATGCAGTTAACCATCTCATGCATGAATTTTTCAGCCGAGCAGTAAAAGACCCGAGCTGACGAATTATTGGCCAGTATCAGGTGACCCACGGCATTGAGCAGATGACTCTTGCCCAGACCGACACCACCATAGATAAAGAGGGGGTTGTAGGTGATAGCCGGATTGTTGGCTACCGCCATTGCGGCAGCATGAGCAAATTGATTGCCGGAACCACTGACAAACTGTTCAAAGGTGTAGCGGGGGTTGAGCGGAGTTGACTCCCTGGTAGATCCTGCTTCCGGGGTAAAGGGATCAGTCGTTGTCTTAGCCTGGTCTGTCTGGGGGAGGTTCGGTGGTGCCAGAGGCAGTGTGTCGCTGGTGTCTGCTTCCTCGATAATGAATGTTATATGCGGGTTTTTATCGCTGGTGACTGCAAGAGCACTCGTGATCAGATCAAGGTAGTTATCTTCAATCCATTCCCTGAAAAACTGGTTCGGGATCGTCAGGTACAACCCCTGCTGGTCTGCGTGGCTGAATTTGATCGGTTCGATCCAGTTGGTGAAGTTTTGCGGAGCAATGACCTTTTCAAGATTGGCTACGGTCTGATCCCAGATGGTGCGCATGGCTGCAGTATGTTTGGAAGACGGCATATACTGGTTCCGATCGTGGCAGGCGCATGCCTGACTGCAGGGTACAACTAGATTGAACGATGTAGCCGGTAGTGCTTGTGTTTATGAGTACTTATTTATAAACAGGGATATCAACAGCTGTTGATAACTTTATTTACTTGTAAATACAACTATTTAAATCTATCTTATCAAGTAAATCAGCCGGATGTGGGGTTGAAACAGTAGCAGAGCCGGTCCTTTTTTTCAACGGCTAATCAGTTGTCTCTATAAAACAAAATACTTGACAGCAGCAGCCCTTGTTGGGTATAGGATGCGTTCGTTTTGCTATTTAGATTGGCGTGTCAGCTGCCGTGGCACGAACCCTTTGCCTTAATGGAGCTTAGTCGTGAAAAGAACATTTCAGCCCAGCAATACATCCCGTAAGCGTACCCATGGTTTTCTGGTCCGTATGGCCTCTAAAAATGGTCGTCTGGTTATAAAGAGACGCCGCGCCAAAGGCCGTAAGCGTCTTTCGGTTCAGATAGCTGCTAAATAAGCAGTCGTCGATTTCCTGTGGCAGGGTGCGGCGCCTGCTTACCGAAGCAATTTCGCTTACTGAGCAGACCTGAGTATTTAAGACTGTCCGATAGTACCTCTGTGGTGTCCGGACGGTCTTTTCTTGTTGTCTGGAAGCAGAATCAGCATTCGCATCCTCGGCTTGGCATTACCGCCAGCAGAAAAGCCGGCAACGCCGTTGTACGGAACAGAATAAAGCGCATTATCAGAGAATTCTTTCGTCATCATTGTACTTACTTGCCTGGCGTTGATTTGAATGTGATTGTTCGGCGACAGGCTGCTGAAAAGAGCACCGCAGTGCTGTTCGCTGAGTTGCAGCGAGCCTTTCAGCAGATCGGTTCCCATACATGCTGTCACGATTGCTCATAGCAGTGATTCGCGCATACCAGTTGGTTGTCTCACCCCTGCTTCCCGGCGGCTGCCGATTTTATCCCACCTGTTCTGAGTACTCACTTGAATCAATCCGTCGCTATGGACCCGGCAGGGGACTCCTGCTGACCATATCCCGTCTGTTCCGCTGCCATCCGTGGCATCCAGGCGGGTATGACCCTGTCCGCTGACGGTACTGGAGTTTTTATGGAAAAAAGAGCGTTACTGGCAGTTATCCTTTCGATCGGTGTCTTTTATCTCTTTTCATTGCTGTACGGTCCGCAGCAGAAGCAGGCTGCAGTAGAGACTGCGCCCCCTTCGGCTGTTACCACCCAGAATGTTGGCGCTGCTCCGGCTGTCAGTGTGCAACCAGTTACTGCGGACCCTGTGCCTGCAGCGCCGGTGGGTAAACCTGCTCATGAAGTGGTTGTTGAAACGGATCGCTATACGGCAGTATTCAGCGGTGCCGGGGCGTCGCTGAAAAGCCTGACCCTGAAGGATTTCCGTGAATCAAATAAACCCGATGCCCAGCTGGTAACCCTGCTGGCCCAGTCAGATCCGGCGGCACTTCCGTTTGCAACGCGCGGTGTCGGTTTTGCCCTGTCAGGGCAGGCCGTCTACAGCCCCTCTGTTACCGGCTTGAAACTGTCTGCAGGGGAACAGAAACAGCTGGTTTTCACCTATGTGGATGCTCAGGGTTTTGTAGTTCGTAAGACCTACGGTTTTGATGCCGCCAGTTACGCCATTACCCTTGATACCCAGTTGGTCAACAACAGTGCTGCTGCGGTTGTCGGTTCCTTTCAACACACGATCAGTTCTTTTTTTGAGCCTCCGAAAACTGATGGAGCGGGTGAATCTTTTCTCCCTTTTGTAACGAGCAGTCGTTACGAGACCTACGGAATTTCGCTCTATGCTGATAATTCTCTGCATACCACCGTGCCTGGTGATGTGGCTTCATCATCCAAGAAATTTGACAAAACGGTGGCCTGGGCCGCCTTGAATGACAAGTATTTCTTGTCTGCAGTTATGGCGGTTAACAACAGTATCGCTTCTGTTGAGCTGAAGAAGAGTGCTGCCGGCTTCCTGGAATCCGACATTACCACCCCGGCTTTCTCTGCTGCGCCTGGCCAATCAGTTACGGTCAGCCATAAACTTTTTATCGGCCCCAAAGATATCGACATCCTCAAGGCGCAGGGCAATTCCCTTGAACAGTCCCTTGATCTGGGCTGGTTCTCGGCACTGGCCAAGCCGATGCTCTATTCGCTTAAGTTTTTTTACAATTATGTTGGTAATTACGGGACTGCCATTATCATCATTACGGTGATCCTCAAGATCATATTCTTTCCGTTGACCCACAAGAGTTACAAGTCAATGAAGGATATGAGTAAACTGCAACCCAAGATGATGGCGTTGAAGGAAAAGTTTAAAAACGACAAAGAGGCCATGAATCGCGCGGTAATGGAACTGTACCGCGAGCATAAGGTCAACCCGCTGGGTGGCTGCCTGCCGATGCTGGTGCAGATTCCGGTCTTCTTTGCGCTGTATAAGGCGTTAATGTTTTCTATCGAGCTACGTCATGCCCCTTTTTATCTCTGGATAACCGATCTTTCTGACAAAGATCCCTTTTATGTGACCCCGATTCTGATGGGTGCCACCATGTTTATCCAGCAAAAGCTGACGCCCTCCAATATGGATGAGCTTCAGCAGAAGATCATGCTGAGTCTGCCGATCATCTTTACCTTCATGTTTCTGACCTTCCCGTCCGGATTGGTTCTGTACTGGCTGGTCAACAACATACTGACCATTGCCCAGCAGTTGTACATCAACAAACTGGTCAAGGATTGATAGCCGTCAGCTATGTATGTCCGTGATACCATCGCAGCCATAGCAACCCCCCTGGGCAACGGGGGGATCGGCATTGTGCGGGTCAGTGGCCCCGAAGCTGAGCGGATAGGCACGGCGGTTTTCACAGGTTCCGGCAGGATCAGCGGCGGTGGCTTTGAAAGCCACCGCCTTTTCTATGGCCGCTTGCTCAACCCGCTTGATGGATCTCAGCTGGATGAGGGGATGGCCGTGCTGATGCGGGCCCCCCGTTCTTACACCCGTGAAGATGTGCTGGAGCTGCATTGTCATGGGGGCTACTATCTGGTACGCGCCGTGCTTGACGCCTGTATTGCCGCCGGAGCCCGTCTGGCAGAACCGGGCGAATTTACCCGGCGTGCCTTTTTAAATGGCCGTATTGACCTGGTGCAGGCCGAATCGGTTATGGATCTGATTGCCAGCCGTACGGAACGTTCGCTGCAGCTTGCCCATGCACAGCGCGAGGGGCGTCTTTCGCAGGCACTGCTAGCCATGAAGGCTCCGTTGCTGGATGCGTTGGCTCTGGTAGAGGCCCATATTGATTTTCCCGAAGATGAAGTCGATCCCTCCGTGTTCGGAATTGCCGAGCGTCAGATCGAGGCGGTGTCAGATTCCCTTGCAAGCTTGCTTGCCACCTTTTCAGCGGGATCGGTCTTGCGTAACGGCGTATCGGTGTTGCTCCTCGGTCAGCCCAATGTAGGCAAATCAAGCCTGTTGAACGCCTTGTCAGGTACTGAGCGGGCCATTGTATCGGATCTTCCCGGCACCACCCGTGACCTGATTGAAGAGGTGGTTTCACTGAACGGCTTGCCGGTCAAGATTATCGATGCAGCCGGTATCCGCACCCACCACGCTGACGGAGTCGAACAAGAAGGGGTGCGCCGTGCCCTTGACAAGGTGTCAGAAGCTGACCTGGTGCTGCTGCTGGTTGACGGCTCAACGCCACTCCCGACTGATCTGCCAATGCTGGTTGCCTCCCTGGGCGCGGTACCCTACCTGCTGGTAGCCACCAAGGGCGATCTGCCCCAGATGGTTGACCTGTCGTCCGTTCGTGGTGCGGTAGCGGCTTGTACGGTTTCAGCCCGTACCGGTACAGGCATCTCCGAGCTATCTCGCCTTGTGTATGACCATTTCGTGCATATTGCTCTCCTTTCGTCAGATGATGCAGCAGTTGTTAGTAATGCACGGCACCGTGATGTGCTTAATCGCGCTTTTCTTGCCTTGCAGGCTTTCAAGCGTAATCTTCAGTCGGGTTTTCCTCCTGAGTTGCTGGCGCTGGATGTCAGGTCTGCCTTGTCTGCGTTGGGCGAGATTACCGGTGAAGCAACCACAGATGACCTGCTGGACCGAATCTTTTCCTCTTTCTGTATTGGCAAATAAAGATGTTTCACGTGAAACATGGTGGCGGTAATGCATAGCTATGAGACGACATATGATGTGATTGTGGTGGGCGCTGGCCATGCCGGTTGTGAGGCTGCTCTGGCTGCCGCACGAATGGGTTGCCGAACGCTGCTACTGAATATGAGTCTTGACGGTATGGCGGTCATGTCCTGTAACCCTTCCATCGGTGGGCTGGCCAAGGGGCATCTGGTGCGTGAGATTGATGCCCTGGGTGGCGAGATGGCTAAAAACATAGATGCCACCGGGATACAATTCCGTGTGCTGAACACACGCAAAGGACCGGCGGTCCGAGCTGGCCGTGCCCAGGCTGACAAGCAGCTCTACCGCCTGCGGATGAAGCAGGTGCTGGAACAGCAGGAAAATCTGCATGTCAAGCAGGGTGAGGTTACCGCGCTCTACCTGGAGAAAGGCGAGTTGCGCGGAGTTGATACCCGCAGCGGAATCCGTTTTCTGGGCACGACCGTGGTGTTGACCACCGGTACCTTTATGCGTGGCCTGATCCATATCGGCCTGATCAATTATGCCGGCGGTCGGGCCGGGGACCTGCCCTCATTGGGGTTGTCTGATCAGCTCAAGCAACTTGGTTTTGAGGTAGGTCGGCTCAAGACCGGTACTCCGGCACGACTTGACGGCAGGACCATCGACTTCAGTCGGCTTGAGGCCCAGTACAGTGATGACCCGCCGGTACCGTTTTCCTTTAGTACCGAGCGGATTACCATGCCCCAGGTACCTTGTTACATCGCCTACACCAACCCGCGTACCCACGAAATCATTCATAGCGGGCTGGATCGCTCGCCGCTGTATGCCGGAGTGATCGAAGGAATCGGTCCACGCTATTGTCCCTCCATTGAGGATAAGGTAGTCCGTTTTCCGGACAAGGAACGCCACCAGACCTTTATCGAGCCGGAAGGGCTGGATACGGTGGAGTATTATCCCAGCGGCATGTCCACCTCATTACCGATCGACATCCAAATTGCCTTTTACCGCTCCATGGTTGGGCTTGAGCAGGTAGAGATCATGCGACCGGCCTACGGCATCGAGTACGATTATGTCAATCCTGTGCAGCTGCACGCCACCCTTGAGACCAAGCTGATTCCGAATCTGTTTCATGCCGGGCAGATCAACGGTACCTCTGGCTATGAAGAGGCAGCTGGCCAGGGAATTCTGGCCGGGATCAACGCTGCCCTTAAGGTACAGGGCAGACAACCGGTCATGTTGGGCAGGCACGAATCATACATCGGAGTGATGGTAGATGATCTGGTCACTCTGGGTACCAAGGAGCCATACCGGATGTTTACTTCACGGGCTGAATACCGGCTGCTCTTGCGTGAAGACAATGCCGACATGCGCCTGCGTGAAATTGGTTACCGGGTTGGGCTGGTGGATGAGACCACCTACGCCGGGTTCTGCAGCAAGCGCCAACAGATTCAGGATGAACTTGCACGGGTACGCAACACCAGACTCAGTCTCGATGACCTTCAAAAGGGATGGTGCAGCCGTTATGGTTGTATCGACCTGCAGAAAGGGAGCAGCTTTGAGCAGCTGCTGCGGCGCCCTGAAATCGGCTACGCACAGCTGCAGGAGATCGATCCCCTGGTTGCTGAACTGCCGGCAGCGGTCAGAGAACAGGTGGAGATCCAGATCAAGTATCAAGGGTATATAGAGCGTCAGCTGGAACAGATTGAGCGGATGCGTAAGCAGGAAGAGGCGCGAATTCCCGCTGATCTGGAGTACCGATCAGTTCCGGGGCTAACCTCTGAGGTGCGGGAAAAACTGGAGCGGTTCAGGCCCGATACCCTGGGCCAGGCTGCCCGGATTCAGGGGGTAACGCCGGCAGCGGTCGCTATCTTGGCTGTCATGATCAAGAGCAAGACGGAGCAGCCGGGTGAACCGTAGATTGCTGGCAGCAGCAGCAACAGAATTGAGTCTACAGATCAGTGAGCAGCAGTATCAGGCCTTTGAACTGCTGTTGCAGGAACTGCTGCGTTGGAATAAGCGGATCAATCTGACCGCTATTACCAACCCGGATGAGATGACGGTCAAGCATCTGATTGATTCATTACAGTTGGTTCCGCTTCTGCAAGCTGGCGAACATCTGCTGGACATCGGTTCCGGTGCCGGGTTTCCGGCGCTGGTACTGGCGATCATGCGGCCTGACTGCCGGATCAGCTCTCTTGATGCGGTGGGCAAGAAGATCAGCTTTCAGCGCCATATCAGTCGTCTGCTGAAACTTGACAATCTGCAGCCGTTGCATGATCGGGCTGAGCATCTGGCAGTTATGCAGCCCGGCAGTTTTACTTCGGTGGTTTCGCGTGCCTTCAGCAGTCTGCTGTTTTTTGGCAAGCTGGCGTTGCCGCTGGTCTGTGAAGGAGGAAATATCATCTCGATGCGCAGTGCTGATGGCGCCCATGAGGCCGAACAGAATCAGGAGCAGCTCCTGGCACTGGGATTACAGCTGAAAACGGTCGAGATGTATCGCCTGCCTCTGCAATTGGGCAGCCGCAGTCTGGTAATACTATGTAAAGCCCCATAAATAGAGGGCTCAAGAGGCGTAACTCACAATTGAGCCTTTAAGGCTGTTTTAGCTGCCTGGCTATGTCGTCATATGGCTTTACACATAAAATCGTTTGGCGCCTGAATTTGGCGCCATTTTGCATTAAACGTAAAATTGAGCCTGATTTTGGCCTGTGTGCAGTAACTGCGGTTGCAGTGCCCCGTTATCTGCAGTAAAGTGACAGGCTTGGAGAAGCAGATGGAGATCAGAGTCTACTACGAAGATACCGATGCGGCCGGGGTGGTTTACCACGCCAATTATCTGAACTACATGGAACGAGCACGGACGGAGTACCTGCGTGAGCAGGGTCTGTCTGTTGCAACAATGGCTGCCGCAGGTGCTGTTTTTCCGGTGGTGCGGATGTCAATCGACTTCAAGGTACCGGCACGTCATGACGACCTGCTGAAGGTAACCACCGTGCCGGTCAGGGTAGGGGGTTCCTCTTTTACGCTGTGTCAGCAGGTACTGCGTTCCCGTGACAATCAGTTGCTGGTGCAGGCCGAGGTCACCCTGGCCTGCGTTTCGTCAAGCCTCAAGGCCCGTCGGTTACCAACAGAACTGCGGGATCTGCTGGCCAGCGGGGTGCAGGAGTGACAGCTCTTCGTCCAACACCGAACCGTGCTGAGGCCCTGGAGCTGCTGCTGCAGGGTGATCTGCTGGAAATTGGACGGTGGGCCGATGCTATCCGGCGGGAGCGTCATCCTGACAACCGAGTCACCTTTGTAGTGGACCGAAACGTTAACTACACCAATGTCTGTGAATCGCGTTGTTCATTTTGCGCCTTTTACCGCGATGCCGAAGCACCTGATGCCTACCTGCTGGAGCATACCACTATTTTTGCCAAGATTGAGGAGCTGGTGCAGCATGGCGGCACCCAGCTGTTAATGCAGGGAGGGTTGCATCCGGATCTGGATCTTACTTATTTCGAGGAACTGTTTCAGGAGATCAGGCAGCGTTTCCCCCAGGTACAGAACCACTCGCTCTCTCCGGCCGAGATATGTCATCTGGCGGATCGGCATGGGCTGACAGTACATGAGGTCGTGTGCAGGTTGCAGGCAGCCGGTCTGGCATCAGTGCCGGGTGGCGGTGCCGAGATTCTGGTGGACGAGGTACGACAGGCGATTTCTCCCAAAAAAATCGGCTGGCAACGCTGGGGAGAGGTGATGCTGACAGCTGCCGAGCTGGGTATGACCACCACCGCCACCATGATGTTCGGCAGCAGTGAACGACCAGACCAGATTATTGAACATATCTTCCGGGTGCGCGAGCTGCAGTCCCAAGGCGCCACGTTTACGGCCTTCATCCCCTGGACCTATCAGCCGGGCAACACCGAGCTGGGGGGCGAAACTGCCACCGGTGTCGAATACCTTAAGGTGCTTGCCCTTTCGCGGATCATCCTGGACAACATCCCCAATATCCAGGCAAGCTGGGTGACCCAGGGGGCCAAACTGGCCCAGGTGGCTCTCTGCTTTGGTGCCAATGATCTGGGAGGAACTATGCTGGAGGAGAATGTGGTGGCAGCTGCCGGTTGTTGTTTCAGGATGACCCAACAAGAGATGATCGAGCTGATTCAGGGGACCGGGTTCAGGGCTGCCCAGCGTAACACCGGCTACAGCATCCTGCGGGAGTTTTGAAGCGTATGCCGGGATACACCATGATAGAGCAGCCGCTGCAGCTGACCCGACTCTGTGCCGGACTTGTCGGAGAGCCTGAACTGGCGCTGGACCTGGAGGCGGATTCCCTGCACCATTACCGGGAAAAAGTCTGTCTGTTGCAGCTCTCAACCCGCAGCGCCACCTGGTTGATTGATCCGCTGCAGGTTAGCGACCTTAGCCCGCTGGCACCGTTACTGGTTGATCCTGACCGGCTGATCGTGCTGCACGGCGGCGACTACGACATCCGTTCCTTGCACCGTGATTTTGGCATCACCGTGGCCCGGATGTTTGATACCATGATCGCAGCCCAGTTTTGCGGCAAGAGTGAATTTGGGCTGGCAGCATTACTGCGGGAACAGTGTGGCCTTGAGCTGGACAAGCGCTTTCAGAAAGCCGACTGGAGCAGGCGTCCCCTGACGCCCGAGATGGCTGACTATGCGGCCCACGACACCGCCCATCTGCTGCAGCTGGCAGATGACCTGCGCAAGCGGCTCCAACAGCTTGGTCGCCTGGACTGGGTTGCTGAAGAGTGCAGCCTGGTGGTCACTAATCGGGTCAGCGATAAGGGTGATGGTCCGCTATTTTTAAACTGCAAAGGTGCCGGCAAGTTGCGCCCCCGTCATCTTGCCGTGCTGGAAGCTCTGCTGCAGCTAAGGGAGCAGCTGGCCCGTGAACTGGATCGACCGCCCTTCAAGGTGCTGCCCGCCGAGGCACTGCTGAAGGTGGCAGAACAGCTGCCCAGGACCGTTCGTGATATGAACCAGATTCAAGGGCTGACCCCGCGCCTGCTGGGGCGGTACGGTGAGCGGCTGCTAGAGGCCGTTTGTCAGGGGCAGACCGTGGCAGAGCAGGATCTGCCACGTTACCCCCGTGCCAAAGGAGAGCCCAACCCCGGCATCAAGGCACGCATTGCCCGGCTCAAGGTTTGGCGTGAACAACTGAGCAGTCGACTGGAGTTGGCCACCGGACTGCTGGCACCCAACTGGTTGCTGGAGCGGATAGCCGAGCAGCAGCCTGAGACTCTGCCGCAGTTAGCTGAAATTCAGGGCATCCGGCGTTGGCAGCAGGATCTGTGGGGCAAGGAGATGATTGAAACCTTGGCAAAGGAGGGGTGACGGTATGAGTACACCCTACGTCAGTATTGTGGTTCCGGTCTACAACGAAGAGAAGTCACTGCAGCCATTGATAGAACGCCTCTATCCGGTGGCAGCGGCGTTGGGAAGACCGTTTGAGATCATCTTCACCAATGACGGCTCCTGTGATCGTTCTCTGGAGATGCTGCGGGAGTATGTACAGCGCTACCCTGGCGTGAAAGTGGTGGAGTTTAACGGCAACTTTGGACAGCATATGGCGATCCTGGCCGCCTTTGAGCGTTCGTCGGGTGAGATTGTGATTACCCTTGATGCTGACCTGCAAAATCCGCCTGAAGAGATTCCACGTATGATTGCAGCAATTGAATCCGGTTATGATGTGGTCGGTACCATCCGTAAAAAGCGACAGGATCCGCTTTTTCGCCGAGTGGCTTCGCGGATTGTGAACATCACCACCAACAAGATGACCGGTATGCAGATGAGTGACTACGGCTGCATGTTGAGGGCATATAATCGTAATATTATCAATAATATCAATCAATGTGGGGAGTCCACCACCTTTATCCCGGCATTGGCACAGACCTTCTCATCCAACTCAACTGAGATCATGGTGGGACATGCTGAACG
>CAZYMK010000040.1:0-16116 GCA_964648885.1 uncultured Geobacter sp.
TCTTGACCTTCTGGGCCTCGTTCTCCAGGGTGTAGGTGCCTTTTTCCTTGTCAAATAGTTCAGATGAGGCCACATCAAGGGCCAGGACAATATCCTCGCCAGGCTTGTAGCCTGCCTTGACAATCGCTTCCATGATCACTTCAAGCGCTTCTTCATTGGATTTCAGGTCGGGGGCAAAGCCGCCTTCATCACCTACGGCAGTGTTGTAGCCCTTGGCCTTGAGTACACCTTTCAGGGCATGGAAGATCTCGGCTCCCATCCGCAGTGCTTCTTTGAAGCAGCAGGCGCCGGCCGGCATGATCATGAACTCCTGGATATCGACGTTGTTATCGGCATGGGCGCCGCCGTTGATGATGTTCATCATCGGCAGCGGCAGCTCACGGGCATTGGCGCCGCCGATATATTTGTAGAGCGGCATGCCTGCCTCTTCGGCAGCAGCTTTGGCAACAGCCAGGGAGACCCCCAGGATGGCGTTGGCACCCAGGTTGCTCTTGAATTCGGTGCCGTCAATCTCCAGCATCCGCTGGTCGATCCCCACCTGATCACTGGCTTCCATCCCGATCAGTTCATCAGCGATCTTGTTGTTGACATTATCCACCGCCTGCAGCACCCCTTTGCCCAGGTAGCGGCCTTTGTCGCCGTCCCGCAGTTCCAGTGCCTCACGCTCGCCGGTTGATGCGCCGGAAGGTACTGCTGCCCGGCCAAAGGCACCGGACTCAAGGAATACCTCGCACTCGAGGGTAGGATTGCCGCGGGAATCAAGGATCTCCCGTGCATAGATATCGATAATTTCACTCATGACTGCCTCCTTCAGGAAATGGAATAGACCCTGTGTTTATACCACAGCACAGGGAAATGGAAAGGTGTTGACTGGTTATTTTTTGCGTCGCTGCGGTGCCGCTTCTTTGGTGCTGTCGCCGCAGTAGTCTGCCAGAAAGGCCTGTTTGTAAGCCATAAAGCGGTTATCGGCAATGGCCTGTCGGATCTCGGCCATCATGGTCAGGTAGAAACTGACGTTGTGGATGGCGGAAAGCACTGCCGAGAGTACTTCATTGGCGGCAAACAGGTGGTGCAGGTAGGCCCGGGTAAAATGCTGACAGGTGTAACAGCTGCAGGAGGGATCAACCGGAAAGAAATCCCTTTTGTAGTTCTTGTTAGTCACCCTGATCTTGCCCCGTCGGGTAAACAGGGTGGCGCTGCGGGCATAGCGGGTGGGGATTACGCAGTCAAACATATCCATGCCCCGCTCTACGCTCTCCAGGATGTCCTCCGGCAGGCCGACCCCCATCAGGTAGCGCGGTTTATCTTCCGGCAGGTGGGGCGCGGTCCAACCCACCACTTTCTTAAGCAGCTCCAGCCCTTCGCCCACGCTGACCCCGCCGATGGCATAGCCGGGCAGATCCAGTTTGCGCATTTCTTGGGCGCACATAATCCGCAGGTCTTCATAGACCGAACCCTGCACAATACCGAACAGGGCCTGGGTCTCGCGATTGGTCCAGGCCTGCTGACACTGCTTCAGCCAGCGGATGGTTTTCCTGGTGGATTGCTCGGCGTATTGCTTGTCACAGGGGTAGGGAATGCATTCATCAAAGGCCATGATGATGTCTGAACCCAGTTCTTGCTGGATACCAATCGCCTTGGCAGGATCAAGGTAGATCTCTTCTCCGGTCAGCTCATGCTTGAAAAAGACGCCGTCTTCGGTAATCCGCTTTTTGGGCAGGGAAAAGACCTGGAATCCGCCTGAATCGGTCAGGATCGGTTTTTCCCAGGCCATAAATGTGTGCAGACCGCCGGCTTTTTTCACCAGGCCTTCGCCTGGCTGCAGGTGCAGGTGGTAGGTGTTGGAGAGGATGATCTGTGCGCCGGTTTCATGGATCTGGGCCGGGGTAAGCGGTTTCATGGCCCCGTGGGTGGCCACCGGCATGAAGATCGGGGTCTGGATCTCGCCGTGACTGGTGGTAAGTACGCCAAGCCGGGCAGCTGAGTCGCGGTCTGTTTTAAGCAGGGTAAAGTTCATCTGATACTTTCTTGATAGTGGTCTTACTTGCTGAAAATACGTTGACTCAGGTGACAGGCAACCGCATGGCCGGGCAGCTGTTCTGTCAGCTCCGGCTGCTCCTGGCTGCAGACCGCCTCAGCATAGGGGCAGCGGGGGTGGAAGCGGCAGCCCGGGGGCAGATCAGCTGCCGAAGGGGGCTCTGCAGCTATCAGGTGTGGTACCGGCTGTGCTGATGCATCCCGTTTAAGTCTTGGAATAGCTGCCAGCAGAGCCTGGGTGTACGGATGGCGGCACTGCCTGAACAGCGCTTGGGCCGGTGCCAGCTCAACGATGCTTCCCAGATACATTACCGCAATCCGGTCGCTGACATGCCGCAGCACCCCCAGATCATGGCTGACCATCAGCATGGTCAGGCCGTGCCCTGTTTTCAGCTCCTGTAAAAGGTTGATGATCTGTGCCTGAATCGAAATATCCAGCGAAGAGACCGGTTCATCAGCCACCAGCACCTGAGGTTGGGCTGCCAGGGCACGTGCAATGCCAATCCGCTGCCGCTGCCCCCCGGAAAATTCATGGGGAAAACGGTCATACTGATCAGCGGCAAGTCCCACCTGCTCCATCAGCTGTTGGGTCTGTTCCCGCAATCCGGTTGGCGGACAGAGGTTGTGTATCTGCATGGGTTCTGCAATGGCATCACCGATCCGCATGCGTGGATTCAGCGAGGAAAACGGATCCTGAAACACCATCTGCACCGCACGGCGAAAGGTCAGATAATCAGGCTTCTGTAACCGGCTGAGTTCAGTCCCCCGGTAGCATACGCTGCCACTGTCCGGCTGGAGCAGGCCGGTCATCAGCTTGGCAACCGTTGATTTGCCGCAGCCCGACTCGCCGGCCAGCCCCAGGGTCTCGCCCGGCAGCAACTGCAGGGAGACCTGATCCACTGCCTTGAGCAATGCCCTGGCAGGACGACCCGGTCCGCTGCCTTTGATGCTGAAACTTTTGTTGACATGCTGGATAGCAATAAGCGGTTCGTTCATAACAGGTAGTTCCAGCAGGACACCGTGCGTCCGGGGTTTAAGCGATAGTCGGCAGGCATCTGTTCTTCGCAGATGGTCTTGGCATCAGGACAGCGATCACTGAAAGGGCAGCCGGGCGGCAGTCCCAGCAGCCGGGGAGGATGTCCCGGTATGGTTACCAGCGGTTGACCGGGCAGACTGTTTTCCGGCAGTGATGCCAAAAGTCCCTTGGTATAGGGGTGAAGAGGCCGGGTTAGCAACGCCTGGGCCGGGCCGGATTCCACAATTCTGCCGGCATACATGACATGCACCTGATCAGCCCGTTGGGCCACAATCCCCAGATCATGGGTAATCAGCAGCAGCGCCAGCCCTTTGTCACGACGCAGCTGATCGATCAGTTCAAGAATCTGGGCCTGAATGGTCACATCCAGCGCAGTGGTCGGTTCATCGGCTATCAGGATTTCCGGATCGCAGGCCAGTGCCATGGCGATCATCACCCGCTGACGCTGGCCCCCGGAGAGTTGGTGCGGGTAGTCGTTCATGCGCTGTTCAGGTGAGGCAACACCGACCTGCCGCAACAGATCAATGGTCTGCAGCCGGGCCTGCTGCTTGTCAAGCCTCCGGTGAAGCAGCAGTGGTTCCATTACCTGATCACCAATGCGCAACACCGGGTTGAGAGAGGTCATCGGTTCCTGGAATATCATGGCGATCCGGTTACCGCGCAGGGTTCGTCGTTCAGGTTCCGTCAGACTGGTCAGTTCGCGTCCTTCAAACATGATGCTGCCTGCCTGAACCATGCCGCCGGGAGGCAGCAGCCCCATGATGGCACGGGCCGTCATACTCTTGCCGGACCCCGACTCTCCCACCAGGGCAACGGTACGGCCCGGTTCAAGCTGCAGGGCAACCTTGTTGACCGCGTAGAGGGTGCCGCCCGGAGTCTGCAGGGTAACGGTCAGATCATTGAGTTCGAGCAGTGACATGGTGGGGCAGTGTAGCTTGCTGCCAACAGACTGTCAAACCTCGAAATGGAGCTGCTGCTGACTTGGAAACTGTTTGACACACATGAGGCTTTATGGTTCTATTCAACGCTTACGGATTCTTTCATGAAAAATTTAATGTGCAGTGTCATAGCTCTAACGGCCCTGCTGATGGGTGTTCTGCTTGCGGTAGCAGCTGAACCGTATCAGTATTCCTCATCCCAGGAGCAGATCCGTGTGGCCATTCTCAAGGCTGCTGACAGCGTGACCCTGAATGGTGACGGTCTGCTGGCAACCGATGAGAACAGCCGTCCGATTCCGCTTGAACTGCCGGTAACGGTCAGGAATGACCGGGGTAGAGTACAGATCGGTAATGGATCAGGCCGAATCATTCGGGTTGCCGGAGCCGGTGTGGTGCGGATTAATAACAAGTCATACCGAGGTCTGCTGGAGTTCTCCATCCAGTCCGGTGGTCTGCTGGTGGTTAATGAGCTGCCCCTGGAACAGTATCTGGTCGGGGTGATCAACAGCGAGATTTCATCAACCTGGCCCATGGAATCGATCAAGACCCAGGCGGTGATCGCCCGAACCTACGCTGTAGCCAAAAAACGTGAACGGCATAAGGCTTACTACCACCTTGAATCAACGGTGATGGACCAGGCTTACGACGGCAGTGATCTGGAAGACAGTCGGGCTGCCCGTGGCGTGCATGAAACCGAAGGTGAGGTGCTCACCTATAACGGCAAGGTGATTCAGGCTTTTTACCACGCCAACAGCGGCGGCAGCACCGAAGCATCACAAAATGTCTGGGGTGTGGGCCTGCCGTATCTGCAAGGAGTTGAATGCCAGTATGGCCTGACCTCACCCACCAGCAGATGGGAATTGACCCTGCCGTTAAGCAGGATCGAAGCGGCATTAAAAGCACACAAGGTCAATGGCTTGGTAGATATCACTGCCGGTCCGCGCAATAATCGTGGACGCCTGAAGACCGTCCAGTTGGTAACGGAACGCGGTACGGTCACTATGCCGGCCACCAGATTTCGGATGACAATCGGCTCAACCGTTATCAGGAGTACCAACTTTACAGTGCGCGTTGAGAACGGCAACGCTTTTTTCAGCGGTGCCGGATATGGCCACGGAGTAGGGCTTTGCCAGTATGGTGCCAAGCAACGGGCATTGGACGGGTTTACCTATACTGAAATACTGTCTTATTATTATCCCGGCACCAAGCTCAGTACGCTCTCTGACATCAAGTAACCGGATATGCTGGTAAAAGACTTTTCCTTTATGCTCCCTGAGGAGCTGATCGCCCGGTATCCGGCTGCAGAACGGGATGGATCCCGTCTGATGGTGCTGGATCGGCAGCAGCAGTCCCTGACCGAGACACGCTTCAACCGGATTGGCTCCTGGCTGCGGCCAGGGGATCTGCTGGTGCTAAACAATACCAAGGTCATACCTGCCCGGCTGTTTGGCCACAAGCAGAGCGGCGGCAGGGTTGAGATTTTTCTGGTTGAAAAGCAGAGCGAGCACGACCAGTCCTGGCGCTGTCTGCTCCGCGCTTCTAAATCCTGTCAGCCCGGACAGCTGATCAGTCTTGCAGGCGGTGTCGTGGCCGAGGTGGTTGAGAAAATCGGCGAACAGGACTGGCTGGTCAGGTTTTCAGGCACCGCTGATTTTGAGAACTGGTTGCAGCAAGCCGGGGCAATGCCGATACCTCCCTACCTGAACCGTGCTGCCGAGGAGCTGGACCGGGAACGCTACCAGACGGTCTATGCTGCAGAGCCGGGGGCAGTGGCAGCACCCACTGCCGGTCTGCATTTTACCTCACAACTACTGGAGCAGCTTGCAGAGCAGGGGATAGCAACTGCGGCTGTTACCCTGCATGTGGGGCTGGGTACGTTCCAGCCGGTGCGGGTTGAACGGGTACAGGATCATCAGATCCACCGTGAACGCTATCTGATTCCTCCTGAGACAGCAGCAGCAGTAACGGCTGCCAGGCAGCGCGGCAGCAGGGTGGTGGCAGTGGGTACCACGGCCTGCAGGACCCTTGAATATGCAGCTGATGCTGATGGTTTTATCAAGGCCGGACAGGGAGAGGCAGACATCTTTATCTATCCCGGCTATCGTTTCAAGGCTGTAGATGCCCTGCTAACCAACTTTCACCTGCCGGAGTCAACCCTGTTGATGTTGGTGGCTGCCTTTGGCGGACAGGGTTTTATCCTCAGCGCCTATGCAGAAGCGGTTGCGAGGGAGTTTCGATTTTACAGCTACGGCGATGCCATGCTGATTGTGTAGGAGATCAGGTGTCGGCTCATTTTCAGGTTCTTCATCAGGACAGCGGTTGTCGTGCCCGTACCGGCAGGCTGGAAACCGCTCACGGTCCGATCAGTACACCGATCTTCATGCCGGTGGGCACCAATGCCACGGTCAAGGCAATGCGACCGGAAAACCTGCAGGAAGTCGGTGCCCAGATTATCCTGGCCAACACCTACCACCTGTATCTGCGGCCAGGGCACCGGCTGGTGAAGCAGCTGGGCGGCCTGCACCGGTTCATGGCCTGGGATGGGCCGATCCTGACCGATTCAGGCGGTTTTCAGGTCTACAGCCTGACAGAACTGCGCAAGATTACCGAGGAGGGTGTCACCTTCCGCTCCCATATTGACGGTTCACCACATCTGCTGACCCCGGAATTGTCGATCGGGATACAGGAAGCGCTGGGGGCTGATATCATCATGTGTTTTGATGAATGTCCCCCGGCTGAGGCAGAGCGTGGCTATGTGGAACGCTCTTTGGCCATGACCACCCGCTGGGCCCGTCGCTGTAAGGAAGCCCATTGCCGTACTGATCAGCAGCTGTTCGGCATTGTCCAGGGGGGCAGGTTCAGCGACCTGCGGCAGCGCAGTCTGCAGGAACTGCAGGAGATCGGTTTTGACGGTTATGCCCTGGGCGGCCTGTCGGTGGGCGAGGAAAAACCGGTCATGCATGAGGTGATGGACGCCTGCAGCCCGTTACTGCCGTCTGACCATCCACGCTACATCATGGGGATCGGCACCCCTGAAGATCTGGTGGAGGCGGTCTGGCGCGGGTATGATATGTTCGACTGCGTCATGCCGACCCGCAATGCCCGTAACGGCATGTTGTTCACCAGCCAGGGCAGGGTGAACATCAAACGCAAGCAGTATGAAGATGATCAGGGGCCGCTTGATCCCGACTGCAGCTGTTATGTCTGCCGCACCTACAGCCGGGCCTATCTGCGACACCTGTTCCGATCCGGCGAGATCCTTTCGTCAATGCTGAACACGCACCACAACATAGCCTGGTACCTGAATCTGATGGACCGGATCCGTACCGCAATAGCGCAGGATAGTTTCGAGGCATTCCGCAAGGAATTTTATCACCACCAACAGAGTGAAGTTGAAACCAAAGGAGGAGTTGACCAATGATGATGAACATGCTTGGAGTTGCATTTGCCATGGGAGCACCGGCAGGAGGCGCAGCATCGCAGGGTGGCGCAGGAGCGGCACTGATGAACTTTGTACCGCTGGTTCTGATGTTCGGCATTTTTTATTTTCTGCTGATCCGTCCCCAGCAGAAAAAAGCCAAGGAACACCGCGCCATGCTGGACGCACTTAAAGTTGGCGATAGTGTCAAGACCGCAGCCGGCATTCACGGCAAGGTGACTGGCCTGGAAGACCAGGTAGTGACCCTTGAGATTGCCACCGGTGTGAAGGTCAAGATTGACAAGCCGTTTGTCACCACTGTTGTGAAGTAACTGTCTTTGAACTCAATAAACAGAAGGAGCCGTGCCAATGCCTAAGGGAGCCGGATGGCGCATCGCCCTGATCATTTCCTTTATCGCCCTTTCCTGCATCTACCTGGTGCCGACCCTGATGCCCAACCTGCCGGACTGGTGGAAGGGGATCATGCCCAAGGACCGTATCAGTCTGGGACTTGACCTGCAGGGGGGAACACACCTGGTGCTGGAGGTGGAGACCCTGAAAGCGGTTGAAGGGACCCTGGACCTGGTGGCAACGGATCTGGAAGATACCCTCAACAGCAAGAATCTGCGCTACAAGCGGATCAGTCGTACGAGCAGCGACAAAGTCAGTATCGTGCTGTATGAGAAAGGCACTGCTGATGAAGTGCAGAAGCTGGTTAAGGACAAGTTCCGTGATTACGAAATCATCCCTTCCATAGAAGAAGGGGGCATGGTGGGGGTGGCCCTGCGGATGAGCGAGCAGGACATCCAGGATCGCAAGGACAAGGCGGTTGCCCAGGCCCTTGAGACCATCCGTAACCGGATTGACCAGTTCGGTGTGTCAGAGCCGGTGATTGCACGCCAGGGGATCAACCAGATCGTGGTGCAGATGCCCGGCATCAAGGATCCTCAGCGGGCCATTGATCTGATCGGTCGTACTGCACGGCTTGAGTTCAAGATGGTCAAGGAAGGGGTTTCTCCCACCGGCGGCGCAGTGCCTGATGACGCTGAAGTGCTGATGGAGAAGGATACCGATCCGGTCACCGGCGCCACCGTGCAGAATCCGATTGTGGTGCAGAAAAAAGCGCTCATCACCGGTGATCTGCTGACCGATGCCCAGGTGCGGATTGATTCGCAGTTTAACCAGCCCTATGTAGCGATAGATTTCAACTCACTTGGTGCCCGGCTGTTTGATCAGGTGACCGCTGCCAATGTGGGCAAGCGGTTTGCCATTGTGCTGGACAACAACGTCTATTCCGCCCCGGTGATCAGAGAGCGGATCTCCGGCGGTTCAGCCCAGATTTCCGGTAACTTTACTGAAAAGACCGCCTCTGACCTGGCCATTGTGCTGCGGGCCGGTGCCCTGCCGGCCCCGGTCAAAATCATCCAGAACGTGACGGTGGGCGCGTCGCTGGGTAAGGATTCCGTTGACAAAGGCTTGATGGCAGGCGGCATCGGCGTCCTGCTGGTGATAGTTTTTATGGCAATTTACTACAAGCTGTCCGGCATCGTGGCCAACTTCGGCATGGTGCTGAACATCCTCTACCTGATGGGGGCCATGGCTGCCCTGGGGGCCACCCTGACCCTGCCCGGCATTGCCGCCATTGTCTTGCTGGTGGGGATGTCGGTGGACTCCAACGTCATCATCTTTGAGCGCATACGTGAAGAGCTCAAGTTGGGCAAGTCACCAAAATCAGCCCTGGATGCCGGATACGACAAGGCGTTTCTGACCATTATGGACTCCCACGTCACGGCTTTGATTACTGCGGCAGTGCTGTTTCAGTTCGGCACTGGCCCGGTCAAGGGATTTGCGGTTTCCCTGAGCCTGGGTATCATCATCAACCTGTTTACTGCCCTCACCGGCACCAGGGTGATCTTTGACCTGTTCCTGCACAAGGGTACCGTTAAAAAGCTGAGCATTTAAAGGGAGGACAGACCGTCATGCTGCAACTTCTTGGAAAAACAGATTTTGATTTTATCGGCAAACGGAAGATCTCTTTTGCGATCTCTGCCATTGTCGCACTGATCGGCATCATCGGCGTGATCTCCATTGCGCGCGGCACAGCCAACATGGGGATTGATTTTACCGGCGGTACGGCCCTGCAACTGCAGTTTGACAAACCAGTGGCCCTGGCCGATGCGCGCAAGGCCCTGCATGCAGCCGGTATTGAGGCAGAACTGCAGGAGATCAAGGACGGCAACAAGCTGCTGGTCAAGATGCCCCTCAAGGCACAGATATCTATCGGCAAGTCTGCCCAGACCGTGCCTGAGGCGATCACCAAAGGGATAACCGGCATTACGGTCACGGTTGACAGTACCACCGAGATCGGTCCGGCCATTGGCGACAAGTTGCGTAAAGATACGCTGGTGGCGGTGGTGATATCCCTTTTTGGTATCGTCTGCTACATTGCCTGGCGGTTCGACTTCAAGTTTGGTATCGGTGCTGTGGTTGCCACCTTGCACGATATTCTGGCCATGTTTGCAGTCTTCTATCTGCTGAACAAAGAGATCAACCTGCTGTTCGTAACCGCTGTGCTGACCATTGCCGGGTATTCCTTGACTGATACCGTGGTTATCTTTGACCGGATCAGGGAAAACCTGCACAAGGATCTGAAGGGATCGCTGCACAAGATCTTCAACACCAGCATCAACGAGACCCTGGCCCGGACCATTGTTACTTCACTGACCACCTTTATGGCTGCTGCTTCCCTTTATTTTTTCGGCGGCGATGTGATCAACGATTTTGCACTGGCGCTGCTGATAGGTGTCGGCGTGGCTACTTATTCGTCGGTCTTTGTGGCCAGCCCGGTGGTGATCACCCTTGAAGAACGGGCGCTGAAAAAGGCGAGCGCAGAACCGGTCCAAACTGCCAAGGCATAGGAGAACAGAGCGATGAGCAAGGAAACAACTATTGTCGGCATTGCCGGTCTGATCATCGGTTTTTTGCTGGGTGTTCTGGTAGGAGGCAAGTTCATGGCCGGCACCGGCGGGACTACCCCGCAGCAGGCAGCCCAGCAGGGGGGCGCAATGCTTCCCAATCCCGGTCAGATGGCCGCCCGGATAGCCGAACTTGAGCAGCTGACTGCCAAAGACCCCAAAAACCTGCAGGCCTGGATTGCCCTGGGCAACGATTACTTTGATGCCAACCAGTATCAGAAATCGGTGCAGGCATACGCCAAGGCCCTTGAGCTTGATCCCAACAACCCCAACGTATTGACTGATCAGGGGGTCATGTTCCGTGCCCTGGGCTTCTATGACCGGGCCATGAGCAACTTTGAAAAGGCCCATCAGCTGGATCCCAAACACCTGCAGAGCCTCTACAACCTCGGCATCATTTATGCGGCTGATCTGAAACAGCCGGCCAAGGCAAAACAGGTCTTTGAATCGCTCCTGCAAAAAGACCAGACCAGTGACCTGGCCCGACAGGCCCGGGAGATGATCCAGCAACTCTCAGCCGGTAAGTAATCAGAAAGGTTCAGAAATCCCCCGCTTGCCGGGGGATTTCTGTTTGTACAAATGACCAAACGCTGGATTCTCAATCAGGTTACTCCTGCAACCATCGCCTCTGTAGCAGCCGCAACCGGTCTTTCACCTGTTGCGGCCCGCATCCTCGCCGGACGCGGGTTGACAGAGCTGGATCAGGCGGCTGCCTTCCTTGCCCCACGTCTTGCCGATATGCTGGACCCGTTTCTGCTGGCCGGTATGGATGAGGCGGTGGCCCGGCTGGTTGCTGCCCGTGAAGCGGGAGAGCCGGTCTGCATCTATGGTGATTATGATGTTGACGGTATCAGTGCTACTGCTCTTTTGGTGTCCGGCTTCACCGCGCTGGGGCTGAAAACCGGCTACCACATTCCCAACCGGATGGAGGACGGCTACGGACTGAACCGCGATGCCTTGGCCCTGATCAGGCAGCAGGGATCTGGTCTGGTGGTGAGTGTTGATTGCGGGGTTACAGCAGTGGATGAGGCCCGCTTCTGCCGGGAGATCGGCCTTGACCTGATCATCACCGACCACCACCAGCCATTGCCTGATCTGCCGGATGCCGTGGCAGTCATCAATCCTCATCGCCCTGATTGCAGCTATCCGTTCAAAGGACTGGCCGGGGTAGGGGTGGCCTTTCAACTGCTGGTGGCACTACGTAGCCGTCTGCGGGAGGGTGGAGTCCTTGGCAATAACGGGCCGGATCTGCGGCAGTGGCTGGATCTGGTGGCGCTGGGCACGATTGCTGATCTGGTGCCGCTGACCGGGCAGAATCGCCTGCTGGTTGCTGCCGGATTGCAGCGGATGGGGGACGGCTGTCGGATCGGTCTGGCTGCTCTTAAGCAGGTGGCAGGGGTCAAGGGAACGGTCAGCAGCGGCCAGGTCTCCTTTCAGCTGGCCCCGCGCCTGAATGCGGCCGGACGTCTGGAAAGCGCCGTGCCTGGTGTTGAACTGCTGCTGAGTAATGATCTTGCCCAGGCTGCAACACTGGCTGCGGAGCTTGATGCTGCCAATACTGAACGGCGTCAGGTGGAGCTGCAGATCTTTGAGCAGGCAGACCGTATGTTGGATGAGCAGGGCTGGACACCAGACTGGCGTAGTATTGTACTCTGGTCACCAGACTGGCATCAGGGGGTGGTGGGGATTGTTTCATCCCGGCTGGTGGAACGGTACTACCGTCCCACCATCCTGCTGGCAGCGCTTGAAGACGGTACCGCCAAAGGCTCGGGACGCAGTATTACCGGGTTTCACCTGTTAAATGCCCTGCACGGCTGTGCAGAACATCTGCTCCGCTATGGCGGGCATCGTGTCGCTGCCGGGGTAACGATCAAACAGGCCAGTCTTGAACAATTTAAAGATGATTTTGAACAGGCCGCGACCGCAGCGCTGACACCGGAGCAGCTGGTGCCGGAACTGTTGCTGGATGCAGAGCTGAACCCGGCTGACCTGCAGCCAGGACTGGTACATGAGCTGCAACAGCTGGCCCCTTTTGGCATGGCAAACCCGGAACCGGTACTGCTGCTGCGCCAGTGCCAGGTCTCTGCAATCCGCACCTTTGGCGACAATCATCTCAAATTTACGGTTCGGCTGGGAAAGGTGGATTGTCAGGTGGTTGGCTGGCGCATGGCTGATCAGGCTGATCTGCCGGCAGTGGTTGATCTGGCCTGTGTACCTGAACTGAACAGCTGGGGTGGTGAGGAACGACTGCAGCTGCGCCTGAAGGCGGTGCGTCCGGCCGAGGCGGTGACCTGTGCAGCGGGCTGAGCGGTTTGACCATGCTGACCGGGTAATCCGGATCGGTTTCTGGATCAACGCCGTGCTGATGGTGATGAAACTGTCAGCCGGGTATTGGGGCAGGTCTGATGCGGTCTTTGCCGACGGTATTGAATCGGCCTGTGATTTTATCGCTATCAGCGCCACCATGCTGGCCCTCAGGCTGGGGCGGCAGCCGTATGATGAACAGCATCCCTATGGGCACGGCAGGGCAGAATCTCTGGCAGCCCTGCTGGTTGCCCTGGTCATTGCAGCAACCGGTATCTGGATTCTGGTGGATGCAGTCCAGACCATCCTGCAGCAACAGCCGGTCAGGCCGGGCTGGATTGCAGTGGTGGCTGCGGCAATCACCATTGCGGTTAAAGAGTGGCTCTACCGTTTTTCTTCCGCTGTGGGCAATCGCCTGCAAAGCCCTTCGCTGCTGGCCCTGGCCAGGGATCACCGCAAAGATGCCCTGACCTCTATTGCCACCCTGGCAGGGGTTTCCGGCGCTGCACTGGGCTGGTGGATCCTGGACCCGCTGGCAGCTGCTCTTACCTCGCTGGTGATCCTGCATATCGGCTGGACCACCTTTCAGGAAGCAGCCCACGACCTGATGGACGGATCAGTGCATGGCGATTTCATTGCCGAGGTGACTGCCCTGGCTGCAACAGTGCCCCAGGTGGAGCAGGTGCATGAGATCAGGGCGCGGCGTTCCGGCCAGTACATCATCATTGATCTTAAGCTGGAGATGGATCCCCATATGACGGTCAAGGCATCCCATGACGTAGCCACAACAGTCAAACAGCTGATCTTTGAACAGTTCCACAACGTAGGGGATGTGATGATCCACATCAACCCCCGTGATGAGGAACATGAGGATCTGATCAGACTGTAACCATGCCCGACCTGCCAATCACCACCATCCTGACCGACCTGCTGCAGACGGTCAGCAACCATCCCTCTGTTGTGCTGTCAGCTCCTCCGGGCAGCGGCAAGACCACCCGCGTACCCCTGGCCCTGTTGGAAACCTTTACCCCTGCCCAGGGACGTATTATCCTTTTGGAACCGCGCCGGATCGCTGCTGCTGCTGCTGCACGCTATATGGCGCAGCTACTGGGCGAGCAGGTGGGCCAGACCGTGGGCTACACCATCCGCTTTGAATCAAAGGTCTCACGCAGCACCCGGATTGAAGTGGTAACCGAAGGGGTGCTGACCCGCCGGATCCAGAATGACCCTGAACTGCAGGGTATCTGTTGCGTTATCTTCGATGAATTTCATGAACGTTCCCTCCATGCCGACCTGGGCCTGGCACTTTGTTATGAGGCACAGCAAAGCCTGCGGCCTGACCTGAAGCTGCTGGTCATGTCTGCCACCCTTGACTGCATGCCGATTGCGCAGCTGTTGGGCAATGCGCCGATCATCGCTTCAGACGGTCGTCCGTATCCGGTTGAGCTGCGCTATCAGATCAGAGCCGTACGACAGCCTCTGGCACAGCAGGTGGCAGGGGCTGTCAAGATCGCTTTGGCTGCAGAACAAGGTGATCTGTTGGTCTTTTTGCCCGGCAGTGGTGAGATCAGGGCGGTTGGCCGTGAACTGGAACGGCTTTCAAACGTCCTGATCTGCCCCCTGTACGGTGATCTGCCATTTGAGCAGCAGCAGCAGGCTCTGCAGCCCGGGTCACAGCGCCGGGTGGTGCTGGCCACCACCATTGCCGAGACCAGCCTGACCATTGAAGGGGTGCGGATTGTGGTGGATGCCGGCCTGACCAGACGGCTGCAGCTTGATCCATCCACCGGTCTTGAGCGGCTGGTCACGGTGCGGGCCTCCCAGGCATCGGCAGACCAGCGTGCTGGCCGGGCCGGGCGACTGGGCCCCGGGGTCTGTTACCGGCTCTATGCGCAACAGACCTGGACTGCTATGACCCCTTTCAGCCCGCCTGAGATCATCACTGCGGATCTGGCACCGCTGCTGCTGGAACTTGCAGCCTGGGGGGTACGTGATCCTGCCTCGCTTGCCTGGCTTGATCAGCCGCCACCTGCCCACCTGGCAACGGCCCGGGAGCTGTTGCAGCAGTTGGGCGCCCTTGATGCCATGGGTACAATCACCCCGCTGGGGCGGCGCATGGTGACGCTGCCGCTGCATCCCCGTCTGTCCCGACTGCTGTTGGCCGCAGGGGATATGAGCCAGACTGCTGCTGCCTGTGCCCTGGTTGCCCGGCTTGCCAATCGTTCCAGCGCTGGCAGGGCCATAGCACAGACCGCGCAGCAACTGCTGCGCCTGATGGGTGAACCCGGAGATAAGTCCGGGGGTGATGGGAGCGGGCTGTTGCAGGCGTTTCCGGCCTTGGCTGTGGCAGCCTGGCCGGACCGGATCGCCATGCAGCGCCCTGATGGTGAGGGCCGCTACCTGCTGGCTTCAGGCCGGGGCGCGCTGCTGTCACCCAGGGCCGGCTGCGGCAATCACCCGTTTCTGGTGGCGCTGCAGGTGGATGGCGGTCAGGGATCTGATGGCGTGATTCACCAGGCAGTGGGGCTGACAGTCGAGCAGCTGCGGGCCTGCGCCGGACATCTGATCACCCGCCATCGAGCCGTGCAGTGGGATGCTGCCTCAGGCCGGATACTCGCAGCAGAACAGGAGCGGATTGGTGCGGTGCAACTTTCTTCACGCCAGGTAGCGGCCAGCGATGCCGAGGCAGTGCCGCTTGTACTGGAACAGATCAGACGTCAGGGTTTGGGGCTGTTGGGCTGGAATGCACAGGCCCGTCAGCTGCAGGCCAGGGCAGGGCTGGCAGCAACACTCCTACCTGAGGATAGCTGGCCGGATCTTACTGATGCAGCACTGCTGGATTCGCTTGAATACTGGCTGGGGCCGCACCTGTCCGGCATCCGTTCACTGCAGGGGCTGCAGCAGGTTGCAATAGTTCAACTGCTGCAAGAGATAATTGGCTGGAAGCTTATGCAATTATTGGATAGTTCTGTGCCAGTCTTGTTGGCTATCCCTAGCGGGAGAAAAGTGGCTCTCGACTATACTGATCAGGACGGGCCGGTACTGTCAGCCAAGCTGCAAGAGCTATTCGGGTTGTCTGAATCACCCACGGTCTGCCGGGGCAGGCGGGCAGTGCTGGTGCATCTGCTGTCGCCGGCAGGCCGTCCGGTGGCAGTTACCCGTGATCTGAAAGGGTTCTGGGAACGGGGCTACCAAGAGGTGCGCAAAGAGCTACGGGGCAGGTATCCCAAGCATCCCTGGCCTGATGATCCCTGGAATGCTGCGGCTACGCATAAAACAAAAAAAGCTTTGGGGAATCTAGAGATGAGAGGGTGATTGGGGTTGCAGCGGGATAGGTGATGGGACGTAACCTGTTGATATATGGAAGGCCCCGGTTCCCACGCCGGGGCCTTCCCGTTTTCATGGCGG
>CAZYMK010000041.1:0-16116 GCA_964648885.1 uncultured Geobacter sp.
CTGCCCGGCAACTACCTGCTGGATATCGGCGTGGCAGAAGATATCGCCGTTGCCACTGCCCCGGATGTGGTTTTTCATCTGGGTTTAAGTAAAAGGTTCTGATCTCCATGCAACTTCTCCCTTTCATACTCCGCTTGCTGGCCCTTGTTGCTTGTATTGTAATCGTGCAGGCTGCCGGATCAGCACACGCTGTTGATTTCAAGGCTGCCCATGTCCCCAGCTACAAACAGGGCGAACTGATCGTCCGGTTTAAGGATGACACCAAAAGTGCCAAGAGCCTGCAGGCAGCCAAGGCAAGCACGCTCGGCACTTACAAGCGAATCAAGGCGCGTCACATCCGCCTGCCGGAAGGGACCACCGTTGACCAGGCCCTGAATCAATTCCGCTCCGATCCCAATGTGCTGTATGCTGAACCCAACTACCGGGTCCGCAAGGCCCTGGTTCCCAATGATCCACGTTATCCGTACAGCAATCCGGCCACTGCCTATCAATGGAACCTGCCGATTATCTCAGCCCCAACTGCCTGGGACAGCTATACCGGCCCCGTCTCTGCCGCTGAATCTCTGGTTGTGGCGGTGCTGGACACTGGTATCGCCTACACCCACCCTGACCTGGTTGCCAACCTCTGGACTAACCCAGGCGAGATCTGCGGCAACAACATTGATGATGATGCCAACGGCATAGTGGATGACTGTTATGGTGCCAACTTCGGCGGTTTTTCGCCCGGCAACCCGTGGGATGATGACACCTCCGACAGCCACGGCACCCACCTGTCCGGTATCATTGGCGCGGTGGGCAACAACAGCATCGGAGTTACCGGCGTCAACTGGCGGATCCGGTTGATGGCGGTCAAATTCCTGCACGGGCCAACCGGCACCGGTGATCTTTCAGACTTCCTCAAAGCAGTCGACTATGCCCTTGCCAAAGGGGCTAAAATCATCAGTATCAGCTTTGAGCTGGAAAGCCAGGACTCACCGCAGTCAGTACTTGAGGCATTAACCAGCGCCAACGTAGCCGGAGTGTTGGTGGTTTCCGCTGCCGGAAATCTGAGTAAGGATCTTGACAGCACCTCCGTCTTCCCGGCATCTATCCGTCTCCCAAATCATATTACCGTAGCGGCCTCCTCTCGCACCGACACCCTTGCAAGCTACTCTGACTACGGAAGGCATACTGTAGACCTTGCAGCACCAGGCGGTTTATCCACCGGAAGCCCCCATGCCGTACTCAGCACAGCCTGGCTGAACAACGGTGCCACCCTTTACCGCTCCATCGCCGGCACCTCTATGGCCGCCCCCCATGTAGCCGGTGCCGCAGCCCTGATCTGGAACCGTTATCCAGCCCTGACTGCCTATCAGGTTCGTGGACGTATCATGCATGGAGTTGATCAAAGCAGCGCCTTCAGCAACACCATCACTGGCGGCAGGCTGAATATCGCCAAGGCACTTCTTGCCTCAGACCTGCCGACTGTGTTTCATGTCAGCCCCTGGTCGCTGCCGCTGAATGGCGGAATAATTTCCATCAGCGGTGTCAACTTCGGGACAATGCAAGGTGTTGTCCAACTGGGGACAACCATCCTTCCGGTCACCTCATGGAGCAACACTGCCATTACCGCTACAGTACCGGCCAGATCCAGCAGCGCTAACCTTACGGTCAACAACAGCAGCAACGGCTTTCCGATATCGATTGAAACGATTCCAACAGTGGTTCTGGCAGCAAGCCCCGTTTCCGGCACCACCCCATTAACCGTTGATTTTACTGCTATTATCAGCACTGCAACCCCGATTACCCGCTACGAGTGGGATCTGGGGAACGGCATCTACAATGAAGTACCCGGCATCACCACCACAAACAACAAGACCTTCACTAGCTCCGGTACTTACACCGTCAACCTGCGGGTAACCGACAGCACCGGTCAGAGGAATACCGGCAGTATCACCATTAGTGCAAGCGCCCCTTCCAGCGCTGGCGGTGGTGGAGGCGGCTGTTTTATTGCCACAGCAGCCTGGGGCAGCGCTCTGCACCCCAAGGTGGCGCTGCTGCGGGCCTTCCGGGATCAGCAGCTCTTAACCAACGAACCAGGACGACTCTTGGTCAAGGCCTACTACGCGGTCAGCCCGCCGGTGGCCGACTACATTGCCCACCATGAACAACTGCGGACCATCACCCGCTGGACACTCATGCCGCTGATATTTGCTGTTACGCATCCACTGGCTGCACTGTTGGCGGTGCTGGCCTGCCTGCTGGGACTGGGAGCTTTACTGATGCTGTTTTCACGCATTTCAGTCCGATCTGAGCAGAGATGAATTGTCATCGGGGTATACGCACAGTACATTCTTACAGCTGCAGGTGACGCCATGACCGCACGCAAAAAGCTCCCCATCGGTATACAGACCTTTCGTGAGATACAGGAAGAAGGGTACTACTACGTAGACAAGACAGCGTTTGCGCTGCAGCTGATTACCCAGGGTAAATACTATTTCCTTTCCCGCCCCCGCCGGTTTGGCAAAAGCCTGTTTCTGGATACCCTGAAAGAGCTGTTTGAAGGCAACGAACTGCTTTTTCAAGGGCTGTACTGCCATGACCAGTGGGACTGGAGCATTCAATATCCGGTCATCAGGATCAGCTTTGGGGGCGGGGTGCTGGGATCTCGCAAAGAGCTTGATGAATCATTGCACCATCAACTGAGCTACCATGAGCAGCGTGCAGGTTTTTCGGCTGCCTTTCCTGATCATCGCAGCCGTTTCATGGAACTGATCCGCCGTCTCTCAGACCAAACCGGCCAACGGGTCGTAATCCTGATTGATGAATACGACAAACCGATCCTTGACCGGATCGAACAACCGGAGATCGCCCTTGAAATTCGTGAGGGGTTGAAAGACTTCTACTCTGTCATCAAAGACAGTGATGCCTACGTCAAATTCGCCTTTCTGACCGGTGTCAGCAAATTCAGCAAGGTCAGCCTGTTTTCAGGGCTTAATAACCTGCAGGACATCACCATCGACCAGCGCTACTCTGCCATCTGCGGCTACACTGATGCTGATGTTGACACCGTCTTTGCCCCTGAACTGGAGGGGCTGGATCGGGATGAAATCAGAAAATGGTACAACGGCTACAACTGGACCGGCGAGGCGGTCTACAACCCCTTTGATCTGCTGCTCTTGTTTGATCAGCGCCAATTCCGTCCTTTCTGGTTTGAGACCGGCACCCCTACTTTTTTGATCAAACTGCTGTCGGAACGGCAGCAGCACACCCCTGATCTTAGCCGGATCATGGCCCCTGAATCCCTGCTTTCAACCTTTGATGTGGGCAACATCCCCACTGAGGCACTGATGTTTCAGGCCGGCTACTTGACCATTGACAGCTTCCGCTATCTGCCGGGCAGGCTGGAACTGACCTTGCGGTACCCCAACCTTGAAGTACAGGCCAGCCTGAACGACAGCCTTTTGCAGGCACTTTCCAAAGACCCGATGGTGCCGGCCCGTAATATCAGCCGCCTGTATGACATCCTGATGGCCAACAACATCCCGGCCCTGCAGGAACTTTTTCACAGCTTCTTTGCCTCCATTCCCCATGATTGTTACCGCAAGAACCAGCTTGAGAACTACGAAGGCTACTACGCCAGCATCTTCTACAGCTACTTTGCCTCACTGGGGCTCGATATTCGTGTAGAAGACAGCACCAACAGGGGCCGGATTGACATGACCGTGCTGTTCAATGGTCATATCTGGCTGTTTGAATTCAAGGTGGTAGAGATGGTGCCGGAGGGTAAGGCCCTGGAGCAGTTAAAGCAGAAAGGCTATGCCGAGAAATACCGCCATCTCAACCAGCCGATTCACCTGATCGGAGTAGAGTTCAGCAGAGATAGTCGGAATATAGTGGCCTTTGAGGTAGAGATTGGATAATCCCACGCTGTCCCTCTACCGGAGCCCGCCCTGGCTGTAAGATTAAGATGATATAATTCCTTGATTTTGAGCGGCACTACGCTTGTATCGCAACTTCTTTTGGGCTATAGTGCCGATCCACCATGCAACGACTTGTCATCCCTCTCAACATACTTTTCAGCATTCTTTTGTTGCTGCTGGCTGCCAGGATTGCCGCTGACATCGCCGGCTACCAACTGGGACGCCTTGGCGGCGGTCGTGCGACAACATCAGTTACTCCCCAGGCTACCCTGCAGCCGGCAAATCAGGCATCATTGCAATCCTTTGCCCCTATTCTGGAAAAGGGCCTGTTTGGTCCTGCCACCAGGGGCAGTCTGACGCCACTGACTCCTCAAACCGCAGTACAATCTGCCCCCACCACGAATCAATCCGACCTGCTGCTCTTAGGGACGGTATCCGGCCCTGCCTCCGTCAGTTTTGCCCTGATCCGCAAGACCAGCAGCAAGGAAGAGCGGGTCTTCAAGGTAGGGGAACAGGTCTTTGATCTGGGCAGGCTGATCCTGGTACGCAAGGAGTCTGCCGAACTGCGCGCCGGTACCCAGACCATTACACTGCGCACCCCTGATGCACCACCTGAACAGGCCGTTCCCCAACCTGCAGCAGCAGCGCAGCCTGCCCAGGGTGTGGCCGCCGGTGTGGTGCCGCCGTCACCAGGCGGTACCGGTATCATCGACCAGCGCGCCTTAAACGCTGCCCTGGACAATATCGGCCAAGCCATGACCGATGCCCGCCTGCTGCCCAGCATCAAGGACGGCAAGGTGGAAGGATTTCGCCTCTCAGAGGTCAAGCCTCAAGGGGTCTTTGGTTCGCTGGGGCTGAAAAACGGTGACATACTGGCCAAGATCAATGATTTTCCGATCGATTCTCCTGAAAAGGCGATTCAGTCGTTTATGACCCTGAAGGGGCAGAACCGGATCAAACTTGATATTATGCGCGACAGCGCCCCCACCACCCTGTCCTATGATATTCGCTAACCCTGGAGGTTGTGCGTGAAACGTCTGTTGACTGTTGTACTGGTACTGTTCTGCCTGCTGGTCTCCCTGCATTCGCCTGCCCTTGCCTCACCCAAAGGGGTGGTGATGAACTTCAGCGAGGTGGAGATTGCCACCATGGTCAAATTCATCAGCGAGCTGACCGGCAAGAACTTTGTGCTGGATGAGAAGGTCAAAGGTAAGGTCTCGGTCTACTCGCCGTCAAAGCTCTCCATTGACGAAGCCTTTGCCCTGTTTACCTCAGTGCTGGAGCTGAAAGGGTTTACCCTGATCCAGACCGGCAAGATCTACAAGGTGGTACCCTCTTCCGGTGCCAAACAGGCCGGTATGAAGCTGGTGGAAAACGATCGTCTGCCGGCAGGGGATTCCTTTCTGGCCCGGGTCTTTCCCCTGGAGCAGATAGCATCACAGGAGGCGCTGACCTTTCTGCAGCCGGTCATCTCCAGGGAGGGGCATATCGGCTCCTTTGGACCAGGCAACATGCTGCTGGTGGTGGACATGGCCTCCAACCTGCAAAAAGTTGAAGACATCCTGAAACTGATCGACACCCCCCAGCGCCGTGAAGGGGCCGAGCTGGTCTACCTGAAGCACGGCTCAGCCGAGGCCGTGAGCAAGGTACTGCAGGACTGGCTGGCTGGTCGTGGTTCCCGTCCGATGGGGGCCGGAACTCCCGGCAGTACCGGGGCAGTGCAGCTGTTGGCTGATACCCGCTTAAACGCCATCCTGCTGTTTGGCCCGGAAAAGGATAAGCAGGAGGTGCGCTCGCTGATCACCCAGCTTGATGTGCCCCCCCCCAGTGCCAGCAGCAAGGTCAATGTCCACTTTCTGGAGCATACCGATGCCACCGAGATGGCCAAAGTGCTGGACGGGGTTGTGAAAGGGATGACCGCAGCGGCTGCCCAGCCTGGTGCTGCCCAGCCAACAGCTTCACCCTTTGATTCGGGCAAAATCACCATCACTGCTGACAAGGCATCAAACTCCCTGGTAATCATGGCCTCACCCACCGACTACGGCAACCTGCTGCAGGTGATCAAAAAGCTGGACCGCCGCAGCAAACAGGTGTTTGTGCAGGTGCTGATCGCCGAAATCTCACCGGAAAAGTCCCGCAGCCTGGGGGTGCAGGCCGGCGCTTTTGCTGCAGGCGCCCTGGGCAGATACCTGCAGGGGGGCGGCATCTACGATCCGTTTAATACCTTTGGCCAACTGCTGGGCTCGTCCGGCGGCCAGTCCAACCCGATCAGCCAGCTGATAGCCGACAAGATAAAAGGTACCACCAAACCGGTCACTGGCGCGGCAATCATCCAGGCCCTTGAGAACGAAGGGGTGCTGAACATCCTTTCAACCCCCAATATCCTGACCACCGACAACAAAGAGGCCGAGATCAGCGTGGGTGAAAACGTGCCGTTCAAAGGCTCCAGCACCCAAAGCACCTTTGGCACCACTGAATCGGTGGAGCGCAAGGATATCGGCATCAACCTGAAGATCAAACCCCAGGTCAGTGAAGGTGATTACATCCGGATGGATATCTATCAGGAGATATCGGCGGTCAAGAGCGACAAGGGACAGGCCGTTGACTTGGTGACCACCAAGCGGTCAGCCAAGACCAGCGTGGTGGTAAAGGATAATGAGACCATCGTGATCGGCGGCCTGATCCAGGATACCGAAGACACCACGGTCAGCAAGGTGCCGCTGTTGGGCGATATCCCCGGCCTGGGCTGGCTGTTCAAGACCAGCACCAAGACCCGCAAGAAGACCAACCTGATGATCATGCTGACCCCCAAGGTGGTCAAGGATGACCAGGACTTGGCAACCATCACCGATCTGCAGCGTAACAAGTTTAACGAGGCCTCTAAAAACAGCGGCAATCTGGATGTCCGCCAGGGGCTCACTCCGGTCACCACCGGCCCGGTGACACCGGCCGCAGGACCAGCCGCCCCATGACAACGGTTGACACTGACTTGAGACAGCTGGCAGAGCGCCTGGGACTTCCCTTTCAGGAGCAGATCGACGACAGCCGGACCGATGATGCGCTGCGAGCAAAGCTGCCGCTCTCCTACGCCCGTTCACGCTGCCTGCTGCCGTTGGCAGTGCAGGACGGTCATCTGCTGCTGGCCCTGGGCAACCCCACCGATCTGCTGGCCCAAGATGAGGTGGCAAAACGCTACGGCCTGCCGGTGCAAGGCCTGGTAGTGCCGCAGGAAGAGCTTCAGGCGGCCATCAACCGTCTCTACACCCGCACCGCCGGTACGGCCCGCGATGTGGTGGAGAACCTGGCTGCCGAAGACCTCTCCACCATTGCCACCGAACTGGCCCGCCCCCAGGATCTGCTGGACCTGACCGACGAGGCACCGGTGATCCGGCTCCTGAACGCCATCCTGTTCCAGGCGGTCAAGGAACGGGCCAGTGATATCCATATTGAACCGTATGAGCGGACCCTGGAGGTGCGCTTCAGAATCGACGGCATCCTGCACCTGAAGCTGGATCCGCCCCGCATGCTGCAGGAGGCTCTGGTCTCGCGGGTCAAGATCATGGCCAACCTGAATATCGCTGAAAAGCGGCTGCCCCAGGATGGTCGGATGAAAGTGCTGGTGGGGGGACATGAGGTGGATATCCGGGTCTCGGTGGTCCCGACCCACTACGGCGAACGGACCGTGCTGCGTCTGCTGGACCGTAAGCAGGGGATCAAGTCCCTGGGGGAGATCGGTTTTTCACACCGCGACACCGCTATTATGGAGCGGCTTTTGGGCCGCACCAGCGGTATTATTCTGGTTACCGGACCCACCGGTTCCGGCAAAACCACCACCCTGTATGCCGCCCTCTCCCGCCTGGATCGCCAGGAAAAGAACATCATCACCATTGAAGACCCGATCGAATACCAGCTGTCCGGTGTGGGACAAATTCAGGTTCACAGCAAGATTGATCTGACCTTTGCAGCAGGCCTGCGGGCCGTGCTGCGTCAGGATCCGGACATCATCATGGTGGGGGAGATCCGCGATGCCGAGACCGCCGAGATCGCCATGCAGGCCTCGCTCACCGGTCATCTGGTACTCTCCACCCTGCATACCAACGATGCGGCCACCGCCATAACCCGACTGATCGATATGGGGATTGAACCGTTCATGGTGGCCTCCTCTCTGGCCGGTATCTTGGCCCAGCGGCTGGTTCGCACCATCTGCCCCCACTGCAAGGAAAGCTATCAGCCGGAACAACAGCTGCCCGGCCTGCCCGAAACCCTGTACCGGGGCAGGGGCTGCGAACGCTGTAACGACCAGGGCACCCAGGGCCGCACCGGCATCTATGAGCTGCTGCCAGTTGATGCCGAGCTGTGCGGCATGATCACCCGCCGCGTGCCGGCCGGGGAGATCAAGGCCTACGCCCTGAGTCGCGGCATGCGTACCTTGCGTGACGACGGCATGGCCAAGGTAGCGGCCGGTATCACCACCCTGGAAGAGGTCTTGCGGGTAACCCAGGAAGAGTATGCCGACCTACCGGTATAAAGGCTATACCGCCACCGGGGCTGCTATCAGTGGCACCCTTGAGGCAGATTCGCACCGGACCGCACGTGAGCAGCTGCGTCAGCAGGGGGTATTGCCTGCAGAGCTGGCAGCGGAAGACCAGGAACCGGCGGTCGGCATGACCAGCCGTTTCAGAAGTCGGGTACCGGTGGCAGAACTTTCCCTGTTTACCCGACGTTTGGCAACCCTGACCGCAGCCGCAGTACCGCTGCACGAAGCCCTGACCGCCCTGCACAGCCAGGAGCGTCACCCCTACCTGAAAGGGGTACTGAGCCGGGTTAAGGACCGTCTGGCCGAAGGAGCCACCCTGGCCCGTGCCCTGGGGGATGAGCCACGGGTCTTCAAGCAGAACTATGTGGCCATGGTGGCGGCCGGTGAGGCCGGAGGGGCGCTGGATGTCGTGCTGTTGCGGCTGGCCGATTTTCTGGAGCGTCAGGAGGCACTGCGGCGCACCGTGACCAGCGCCATGGCCTACCCGGTGCTGATGGCCCTGGTGGGTGGCAGTGTGCTGCTGTTTCTGCTGACCTTCGTGATCCCCAGGATCACCGGTATCTTTGCCGACAGCAAGGCCACCCTGCCGTTTCTGACCGTGGCCCTGCTGGCGGTCAGCCAGGCCCTGCGCAAGGGCTGGTGGCTGCTGGCCGGATTCGTCGCTGTCGGCGTTTGGCTCTACAACCGCCTGCTGCTCAAACCGGCTTTTCTGGAGGCCCGTGACCGCTGGCTGCTACGGCTGCCGCTGATTGGCAGCCAGTTGCAGACCCTGCTGTTGTCACGCTTTGCTACTATTCTGGCGCTATTGCTGGGAAGCGGGGTACCGCTCTTGCGCTCGCTGGAAATCAGCGGCGATGCCGTGGTGAACCGGGCTTATCAGGCAGTGCTGCTGCAGGCCCGGACAGCTGTGGCAGAAGGGGGCAGTCTGTCGGCGACCCTGGGGAGTTCGCCGCTGTTTCCGCCGCTGCTGGTGCACCTGATCAGCGTTGGTGAAAAGAGCGGTACTCTGGTGGAGAGTCTGGAAACAGCGGGCCGGAGTTTTGAACGGGAGTTTGAGGCATCAACTGCCCGGATGGTGGGCCTGCTGGAGCCGCTGATGATCCTGGCCATGGGGCTGGTGGTGGGACTGGTGGTGATGGCAGTACTGCTGCCGATCTTTGAACTGAATCAACTGATCAAATAGTTTCAGGAGGATAGATACATGCTACAGCAGATACGCAATCGTCGCGGTTTTACCCTGATCGAGATCATGGTAGTGATCGTGATCCTGGCAGCCCTGGCTGCCCTGATCGGTCCCAAGATCATCGGACGCTCAGACGACGCCAAACTGACCGATGCCAAACTGCAGATCCGCAACCTGGAGACCGCACTCAAGCTGTACAAGCTGGATAACGGCATCTACCCCACAACCGAACAGGGGCTGCAATCCCTGCTCACCAAGCCGACTGTTGGCATGATCCCCAAAAACTGGCGCACCGGCGGCTATCTGGAAGGCAAGAACCTGCCCAAAGACCCCTGGGGAACCGACTTTGTCTATCTGGCGCCCGGTGAGCATGGCGACTATGACCTCTGTTCCTTTGGTGTTGACGGGGTCAAGGGGGGCGAGGGACAGGGTGCGGATATCTGTAACTGGAACATCCAGTAGTAATAAGGGGTTTACGCTACTTGAGCTGGTGGTGGTGCTGGTGATCCTGGCAGGAGTGGCTGCCCTGGCACTGCCGCGCCTGACCGCCCTGTTTGATGATGATGTCCGCGCCTCTGCCCGCACCACTGCCACGCTTTTGCGCTATCTTGAAGAACGGGCCGTTGTGGGGCGTACCTCCTACCGGCTGAAGGTTGATCTTGATCAGCAGCAGATCAGGGTGGTGCAGCTTTCAGGATTAGGTGAAGAGCAGTTGCCGGATGATCCCTTTCTTGCCCGTAATCCGCTGGTCGGCAAGACCCGGATCGCTGAGCTGACCAGTACACGGCTGGGCAGAGTGGCCGGCGGCACAGTAAGCATCTCTTATGGACCTGGTGGTTTGGCAGAACCGCTGGTGCTGCGGCTGGGTGAGACAACCGGTCGGCAGTACACGGTCCAGGCCCTGCCGGTCAACGGCTCGGTCAAGGTGGCGGAAGGCTGGCTGGAGTTGATTCAATGAACAGAAACAGCTGCGGTTTCACCCTGCTTGAGGTACTGATTGCCCTGTCCATACTGGCCGGCGTGATCACCACGGTGGTGGTCACTTTCAACCGCCATCTGACCCTGGCAACGGAAGACCGCGACACCACCACGGCACTGCTGCTGGCTCGGGCCAAACTTGATCAGCCTGATTTTTTGACGGTCACCACCGCAAGCGGCACCTTTGCCCCTGATTTTCCTGAATTCACCTGGAAACGGGAAGAAACGGTATCCGAAATCCCCACCCTGAAGCGGTATCAGCTGACCGTCTCCTGGAACGGGGGGCAACGCTCATTGCAGCTGGTGCTCTATGGCTCCTGACCGGGCAGGCTTTACCCTGCTTGAGGTGCTGGTTGCACTGGCCATCGCCTCAGTGGTGCTGCTGACAGTGACCGGCACCCTGTTTTCTTTGAACCGCGCCCATGATCAGGTGGGTGATCGGATGCAACAGCAGCGTGCCTTACGGAACAGTCTTGATCTGCTGCGCCGCGAGCTCTCCTCAACGTTGTACCGGTCAGGCGATAAACAGCTCCGTTTTCAGGTACAGGATCGGGATTTTTACGGCAAACCTGCCTCCATTCTCACTCTGGCCACCCTGGCTCCCCCACTGGACGGTGAAGCCTCGGATCAGCTGCTGGTACAATACCAGCCTGAAGAGCAGGGACAGCAGATCAGGCTGACCCGCGCCAGCCGCGACTACTTTCTGCTGGATTCGGTCAAGAGCACGGCCTACCCACTGCTGGAGCAGCTGGAGGGGTTTCTGGTTGAATGTTATGACGGCACCACCTGGGTCCGCACCTGGGATACCGAACTGACCAGGCGGCTGCCGAAGCAGGTACGAGTCACGATTGCTTTGCAGGAGAGCGGTAAGACCGTCAGCTTTCAGATCGTTGCTGTGCCGAGGATTGAGCCGTTATGAACCGGCAGGGCGGTTTTGTCCTGGTGATTGTGCTGGTGGCAGTGGCACTGCTGGTCAGCCTGGTCACGGTCTTTATCAGCGAGGTCTACCTTGAGACCGGCTCGACCCGTTCCAGCCTGGAGATCACCCAGGGCAGCCTGTATGCCGCAGCCGGGATCACCGGGGCGCAGCGTCTGCTGACCACCGAGCTGGGCAACCGCTCCTACAGCTCACTGACTGACACCTGGGCCTCACCGCTGATGATCGCCGACCCCCAGGGACAGGGGGCACTGCGGGTCACCATTGTTGAAGAAAACGGCAAGCTGAACGTAAACGCCATTGCCCTGCCCAACGGCACCCTGAACCAGGGTTACTACGAGATTGGCCAGCGGCTGTTCAGGGTACTGAAGCTGCCGCTTGACCCCCTTGATGCGGTGGCAGACTGGGTTGACGAAGGAGACACCCCCCATCCCGGCGGCGCTGAGACCAGCTGGTACCAGGGACTGAAACAGCCCTACCGACCGCGCAACAAGCCATTGGTAACCCTGGAGGAGCTGAAGCGGGTCAAAGGGATGGCCGAGCTGTTTACCGCTGTCAGCCCGTTTGTAACGATCTACGGTGATATGCCGGCCGGTTCACCGGCAGCACCGATCAACATCAACACCGCCCCCAAAGAACTGCTGATGGCACTGGATGACGGGATCAACGAAGCCCTGGCCCAACGGATCATCGACCACCGCACGGAGATGCCGTTCAAACACCCGGCAGAACTGGGACAGGTGCCGGGCATGGCGCAGATCACCACCGGGCTGTTGACCAGAATCAGCGCCAAGGGCACGGTCTTCAGAATCAGGTCGGAAGGAATGATGAACAACGTGATCCGTGGGATTGAAGCAGTTGTGCGGGTAAACGGCTCCAACACGTCAGTACTTTACTGGCGGGAATATTGAGAACAGGTAGTCAACCATGCTCATACAGATCATTCAGCTTTCTTCCCAACAGGTAACCTGCGCCCGTTTCAAGCGGGCAGGTTCACGCCTGACCCCGATCTTCGGTATCAGGTTTGATTATGCAGCGTTTGATGAACTGCCGGGGCTACTGCAGGAACAACTACCGGCCTGCAGCGATGACCTGCACACCATTCTGGCCCTGCCCCCTGCCCTGCTCTCACTGCGGGAGCTGCAGTTGCCAATCAGCGACCGTGCAAAATTGAGGGCCGTACTGCCCCTTGAACTGAGCAGCGACAGCACTGAAGAAAACAGCGAACCGGCCTGCGATGCGGTACTGCTGGGGCCAGGCTCGCAACTGGCCGGCTGGGCACCCCGCCAGACCGTTACCGAGCTGATCGCACTGCTGGCCGGCTGTGGTCTGGAACCTGAGGTGGTCACCTGCCATCCCCTGGCCTGGCACCTGCTGCAGCTGCCTGATCAGCACCCGGCAGCTGTGCTGGATGCCGAGGCACTGGCGGTTATTGACCAGGGCCGACTGCTGTTCTGCCGTTTCATGGACACCGCTGATGCTGCTGCCGTTGCACGCACCCTGGCAGCGGTGGAACTAGCCCGATCAATTACCACCCACGCCTGTTACCGAATTGATACTGATCCGCAGGCTGATCAGCAGCCCCTGCCCCTGCCGCCGGAGTTGGCAGAGCTGCCGTCACAGGGAGATCTGCCGCCCCAGGCCCTGCTCTCCCCCCTGGCCCTGGCCCGTGCCTACTGCAGCGGTGAGATCTTCAACCTGCGTAACGGAGCCCTGGCCTGGAGCGGTGCCCGCTCGCGACTGCTTCGTCAGTTTCGGGTGCCGCTGGTGCTGGGACTGCTGGTCCTGTGTGCCCTGTTTGCCGAGGCCGGTCTGCGCTGGTACCTGCTCCAGCGGGATCTGGGCGAGATCAACCGCTCCATAGCCGCCATCTACAAAGGGGCCTTTCCCGCCCGGGCCAAGGCGGTTGATGAAATCGGCGAATTCAAATCAGAGATCAAGCGCCTGCGTGCAGCCGGAGGGGCAAACGGTGAGCTTTTAGGTTTCCTGCAGCTGCTGGCCCAAGCTAAGGATGAACAGATTACCGCCATCAGCGAAGTAGAGTACGATACGGAACGGTTCCGCCTGAAAGGGGATAGCCGCACCACTCCGGCCGTAACTGCCCTGGGCCGCAGTCTGACTGCAACCGGCTGGTCGGTGAATCAGCCGGAACTGACCAGCCGCCCTGATGGCACCACCCTGTTTGTACTGAAGGGACAACGGGAGGGAACGCGCAAATGAGTTTCTATACCAACCTGCAAGAGCGTTTTCTGGCCCTTACACCTGAAACCAGACGATTGCTGCTCTATCTGACCGCTGCGTTACTGGTGCTGCTGTTGGCCTACAGCAGCCTGCACAGCCACCTGACTGGTTTGGGCACCAGGAAACAGGCCCGCGAACAGACCCTGAAAGAGCTGCTGGTACTGCAGCAACGTTACCGCGAGGCATCAGCCGATGCCCAGCGCCTGACCAACCGGGTGGCGAGTGTCGCCCCCGGCGATACCCCGGCCCTGATCGTGGAGCAGCTTGGCATCGTGCCCAAGGGCGGTATCCAGTCAAAACCTTTGCCACGGCAGGAACTGGGCAGTCTGGTTGAAGAAGGGGCAGAACTGACCCTTTCAGGGCTTTCCTTAAACGAGACCGTCAATCTGCTGTACCGGATCGAACAGGGTGCCAAACCGCTGACCATTCGCAAAGGGCTGTTACGCAGCCGTTTCAACGATCCCACACGGCTTGATCTGACCCTGCAGCTGGCCCTGTTCAGGGCAGCCGGCGCCTCCACCCAAACGGAAGAGCCGTGAACCGCCCTGCCCGCCTGGCCGCAGCTGTTGGTATACTGCTGGCGGCCCTGCTGCTGCCCTGGCTGACCGCCTGTTTTATCCCTGATACGGTGCTGCTTGATGCAGCCAACCGGCAGCTGGCCCCCCAGGGGCTGACCCTGCAGGCACAGCGCCTTGGACGGCCGTTTCCCCTGGGGATCAGCGCAACCAACCTGAGCCTGGCTGACAGCAGTCAGACCTGGCTGCAGCTTGATCAGCTCACTGTTCGGCTCAAGCCTTCTTCCCTGCTTCTGGGCAGACTGACCCTGGCAATCAGTGGGCAGGTTGGCAGCGGAACTATCGGCGGCAGCTATACGGTCTGGCCACGCCTGGCCGGAAAGCTGGCCATCACCAACCTTGATCTGGCAGCCATCCCGCTTCTGGCCAGCTCAACCGGCGGTACCCTGAAAGGGCTGGCACGGCTTGACCTGGAACTGCAACAGCCCGGCAAGGCTACCGCACTGGCAGGCAGCGCACAGCTGCAGATTCGTGATGTCGAACTGCGCTCCATCAAACTAAGCGGCATGCAGCTGCCTGACGTCAGCTGCCCCGAACTGCGCGGCATCCTGAAACTGCAAGGCCAGACCATCAGCGTTGATAATCTGGCCCTGCAGGGTAACGGCATCTATCTTCGTCTGGGTGGCACCCTGCCGCTGGCTGCCACCGCCCCCCTCAACCTGCAGCTTGAACTGCTGCCCACCGCCGAATTTCTTGATCAGCAGAAATCGCTCTTCCTGATCATGCTCCCTTACCAGCAAAGCCCCGGCGCCTACCGCCTGAAGATCGGCGGCACCCTGGGCAGCCCGCAGCTGCTGGGACGATAACGTCTGCTTTTCACCTGCACCTGCTGCTGCCTACATCCATTAAAAAGTCCGTACGGAAATAAAAACAAGACTTAGAATCCTTTCTGTGCTAATACGTTCGTACGGACAAATTTAGCCTGTTGGTTGACGATTCACTCAAAAACAGTCAGTACGGAAATAAACCTTGAAAAAGCAATTTCACGCGGAGACACTGAGACGCGAAGAGTACTATCATGCACTTATGGCATGCCATTGTTTCACCAGTAGGGTTGATCCTTAAAAAAGCAGTTGCACGCAACGGCGCAACGACACAACGTTTAAAAACAAAGACTTATGAAGATTAGACCAATCACCCGAAAGGTGAAGCCACATTTTAAATAAGGTTTTGATTTTCTTTGCGTTCGTAGCGGCGTTGCGTGAGTAAATGCCGTTTTCAGGTTGATAGTTTATTTCAGGTAACTTCTTAATTTTCTCCGCGAGCTTCGCGGCTCCGCGTGAGTAACTGCCGTTTGCAGATGAAAGGCGACACACCATGGCAGATGATCAACATACAAACAGCTGTTACGGCAATATACGCACAGCCCTTGACATCGGACGGGCTATTCGTGTCAGGCGCAGGGAAGGTAAAATCAAGCAGGATGCAGCGGCCAGCCTGTGCGGTGTGGGCGCCAAGTTTCTCTCACAGCTTGAAAACGGCAAAGAGACTGCAGAACTGGGCAAGGCCCTTCAGGTGCTGAGGAGAATGGGACTTGAGCTCTACATCTTCCCTCGCTCAGCAAATCCGCTGGAGAAGGCTGACCAATGCTGAATATGCTCTACGTCTATCATGGCGTGGTGCCTGCAGGCCGTCTTACCGCCGCCGGGGCCACCCTTTCGTTTCAATACGATAACACCTACCTGCGAACGGGACTGCCGCTGTCACGTGCGTATTCCGATCCAAAGCGGCCACTGTTCCGGCCGGAAAGCGGCCGGCATTCC
>CAZYMK010000042.1:0-15970 GCA_964648885.1 uncultured Geobacter sp.
TTTGAGAACACCTCTTTGATATCGGCGTCAAGGGTCGACTCGACCAGCTTGAACCCGACAAATCCCAGCATCTCGAGCATGCGAGCGCGCTCTTCATCGTCATTATCAAACACGGCGATCATATCCTCGCCGGTGGTGCCAACCACTGCGCCTGTCTTAGCCGGTGCCTCGCTCTCGTCCGGTAACGCGGCAGATCCGGCAGCAGCCCCCGGACCCGCTGTAGCAGTCTCTGCCGGCAACTCCGGCTCGGGCTCAGGTGCTTCCGGCTGCGGATCAAAGAGGTTGGCCAGTGCCACCGGAATCAGGACATCCAGGTGGTGCATCTCCTGACCTTCCAACTCCAGCCGGGACCTAAACAACAGGTAGTCGCCGTTTGGCAGCGGATCATCATCGGTCAGCGGGTCAATTTCAGGCACATACTTCTTGGAGCCCTGCAGTTTGAGGTGCGACTTACCCGTCAGGCTGGCCTGGAACGTGGTATTCATCGCACCGTTAATCATGTTGCCTATTTCACCAAAGGCATCGATGTCATCCGGTTCTATTATGGAAAGCCGCTGCTTCTCCTTGATCCGTGGTGCCGGAATACCCAAGAGCAGGCTGCTCATCAGAATGGCATCACGCAGATTGAACACCAGGTAGAATTGCCCCTGATATTCTTCACGGGACTCGACATCAAGCACAAAAACACCATCGTCAAGATCACCAAAATAGGCAGCCTTGCTGAAGGCGAGGGAGTCTGTCAGGGTCGCGGCAAGGCCCTGTCCCAACAGCATGCCGGCTTCTTCACCGGCCTGCCGCAAGGCAGTCTCCAACATTTCATGCAGCTTTACATAGCCATCCATTGGAGCTCACGAGAGAGTGGAAAAGTGTGAATCGCACGGGGTGCGACACCGCACCCCGTACTTAGATACATCGGGGGATTAATCTTCTTTCTTGAGGGTAAGACCAACAAGGAACCGTTCAGAACCGTCGACATTAAACGGGATAACGACACAATCGATGTCGGAGAGTGAGTTGACAGTGTAGTCTTCACCGGCAATCACGGTCGGGATGGAGAGTTTTACATCCAGACCACCTTTGGAGAGGATCATCTTAACGCTGCCGCCCAGCATGTTGGCGATTTCTCCAATGGCATCATTGAGATCTTCGCCCCCCTCTTCCACTTCACTTTCATCCATACCCAGCATGGCAGCCGTGACCTTTTTGGCCAGGTGTATGGGGCAGTGCATTGAAATAACGCCGGAATAGGTACCGGCAAAACCGACCATGCCGGTAATGCTGCACTTAAAGTGAGTGATCGGCTCCTTCAGCGGAAAATCATCTGCCGGCTCCATCATGACCATGGTGGAAAACACTTCACGGGTAGCGTTGACGATGTATTCCGAGAGCTGCTGCTCCGTAAACTTCAGGCTGTCGGCTATCTCGGCATTGAGGCTCATATGAGCCCCCCGAGCTTTTCCTGAAGCTGCTCCGGGGTAAACGGCTTCTTGATGCTGTCCTTGGCACCGCTGGCTATGGCCTCGGCAATCACATCTTCACCGCCCTCGGTCGTGATCATCACAATCGGCATGGAAAAACCGTTGGCACGCACGGCCTTGACAAATTCAAGGCCGTCCATGTTGGGCATGTTGATATCCGACAGGATCAGATCCACTTTTTTGCCGGATGTTTGCAGCACATTCAGGCCTTCAATACCGTCACCGCCCTCCAGGATATCCTCAACCGGCAGGCCTGCCTGACGCAGTGAGCGAGAAATGATCTTTCTCATGGTGGATGAATCATCAACAATCAGAATGTTAGCCATATTATCCTCCCTGTATATATGCATCTGCCTTCACTAGATAGACGCCAGAATTTTATCTTCCGTCATAGACATCAAACTGAACGGCTCTTTTACCACAGAAGCCGTCTTGATTTCAAACCCTGAATTTACCCATCAACCGCTGCAGTTCGTCCGCCAGCCGTGCCAACTCTTCGGCAGAGACTGCCGACTGCTGAGCCTTGTCGGTACTTTCCTGTACCACATCGGTAATCTGACGGATACTCTGGCTGATGGTGTTGGTCGTGGCACTCTGCTCTTCAGCAGCCGTGGCAATCTGGCTCATCTGTTGGGTAACGTTCTGGATCTCGTTGGTAATAACTCCCAGTGCTTCACCGGACCGGCTCGCTTCGCGGGTGCCGTTTTCAACCTCCACGACACCGCTTTCCATCGCCTTGACCGCCCCGGAGGTCTCCTGCTGGATCATCCGGATCATATCGGCTATTTCCTTGGTGGCTTTGGTCGTCCGCTCGGAAAGCGCCCGCACCTCATCAGCCACCACCGCAAAGCCGCGCCCCATTTCACCGGCGCGGGCCGCCTCAATGGCAGCGTTCAGGGCCAGCAGATTGGTCTGATCGGCAATATCTTCAATCGTGCCCACAATGGTGCCGATCTGCATTGATTTGGCACCGAGCTCCTCTACGTTGCCTGCTGCCTCACGCACTTTACCGGCAATCCTCTCCATACCGGCAATGGTGTCCTGAATGACCTTGACGCCGGTTTCAGTCGCCTGATCCGCCTCTGCCGCACTTGCAGCAGAACGGGTGCAGGAACTGGCGATCTCAAAGGCCGTTGCCGACATCTCTTCAGAGGCTACCGCCACCGAAGCTGCCTGCCCTGCCATATCTTCAGAACTTATCACCATGGCCGATGAATTTTGACGGACATTTATCGCAACAGCAGACACCTGGCGTGCGTTGGCAGCCACCTGGGCAATGATGCCGGCCAGGTTACCGATAAAGGTATTGAACCAGTGAGCGGTCTCGCCGATCTCATCCTTGCTTGAAACCTCAATCCGTTTGGTGAGGTCACCCTCACCGGTGGCAATATCCTTCAGCCGTTCAGTCATGGATGAAATCGACCGCAGCACCGGCAATACAATAAAGAGCAGCAGCAAGACCTGGCCGATGGCCGAGCCGACCAGTACCGTCAGCATGATGGTCTTGCCTTTTGACAGCGTGTCATTCAGCTCGGCAACGGACTTCTTGTGCAGGGCATCGGCGATTTTGGGGATATACTCTTCAAGTTGCGGCTGAAACTCATTAATGACATCACGCAGTTCTTCACGCCCTTCAAGCACATCACCACCGCTCTTGAAGGTATCAACCAGGCTCTTGAACTGGTCAACATAGTCCTTGCCCAGTTGCTGCGCCCGCGTGCTGTGCTCCTTGATCTTCTTGTCGGTGTTGACCTTATCAAGACCGACAAGCACCTTATAAACTTCACCGACCTCTTTTTCCACCCGCCCGACCCACTTATCATCCTTGCGGGTAAAGAATTCGCCTTCATATTCCCGCGCCTTCAGCATGTGGATCGAACCCTGCATGGCTGCATGCTGAATGGTGCTGATTCTCTCCATCTGATCAAGCGAGCTGTTGATCTTCATAAAGGTGAAGACCATAATCCCGGTCACCAGAAACGCAACGCCTAGCAGAAATGCTATCAGGGCCATCATCTTCTGTTTTATGCTGAACTGCATACCGGCGCTCCTTATCGTTGCACGAATGAAGGTACGTGTGAAACCTAGCAGAAAATTGCTGCATGTCAATTATCAAACGAATCGGATCATGATTATACCGGAACAAACTCTCTTTTAACAGTCCGGCTGCTTGCATCCGCTGATTTCTCTGGTATAGTCCCCATACATGCAGCATCAGACCGTTTCAGTGCGGAGGAGTACAGGATGGCCAAAATCCTGATTGTCGATGATTCAGTGGTAGCCCGAATGAGCCTCAAGAGCTGCCTTCCCAAAGAAGCCGGACACGAAATAACAGAAGGCAAGGACGGTTCGGAAGGTATTACCCTTTACCAGTCCTTCCGTCCTGATGTGACCTTTATGGATCTGACCATGCCCGGTATGGACGGTATCGCTGCCCTGGCAGAGATTCGCACCATTGACCCCACCGCACGGGTCATCATCCTTACCGCCGACATCCAGCGCCGCACCATTGAGCGGGTTACTGAACTGGGGGCCTTTGCCGTGGTCAAAAAACCGCCGGTCAAAGAGGTGGTACAGACCGAACTCGCCCGGGCACTGGCAACAGGAGCCGCATCATGAGCGATCCAGCGCGGGAGTTGACCGAGCTTGAACAGGATGCCTTGCAGGAGATTATGAACATCGGCTTTGGCAGCGCCGCTGCTGATCTGGCCGAAATCATCAACCTGCATGTCATCCTGTCGGTTCCTCACATTGCCGTACTTGAATCCCATGAGGTAATCAGCTTTATCAACCGGGAAATCCCCAATACCACCGACATGAGCATGATCACACAATTTTTCAGCGGCAAGCTGAACGGTGGCAGCTTCCTGGTCTTTCCCCATGGCGAGGGGCGCAAGCTGCTCAAGATATTTGACGGCGAGATGTCCCTGCTGGGTGACAATTACGATATAGATCTGCTGGAAAAAGAGACGCTGGTGGAGATCGGCAACATCATCATCGGCGCCTGCGTCGGCAAGATCGCCGAAATGCTGGGGGACGTGGTCACCTACGCCCCCCCGCGTTTTTTCGCCCAGAACCAGATTCATGAGACTCTGCAAAACGTGGTGGAGTCATCAGATTCATTCGCCATCCTGTTCAAAACCGTCTTTGATTTTGAACAGTACAATGTCAGCGGGTATCTGTTTCTGGTCAGCCAGTACAGCATCATGCCCTGGCTCAAGCAGGCCATAGCGGAGTTTCTCGGCCCTCATGCATGAATACCGCCAGATATTTGAGACCATCAATCTTGGATTGGTGATCCTTGATCGCGACCTGAAGGTAACCGGCTGGAACCGCTGGATGGAGCTGCACTCAGGCATCAACACCGCTGACGTGGTGGGCTGCCAGGTCTGCGAGACCTTTCCCGACCTGTCCCGAAGCAGTTTTTTGCGGATTGTCAAAGGGGTGCTGACCTTCGGTAATTACGCCTCCTACTCACAAAAGCTGCACAAGTTCCTCTTTGCGATGAAAAACCCCCATGGTTCCCACGGCCAGCTGCCTCTGATGCAGCAAAACTGCACCGTAGGCCCGTTGCGTAACGAGCAGCGGGAGATCGTCGGCGTCTATATCACCGTGCAGGATGTCACCGACTTTGTCATCTATGAAGAAAAGCTGGCCACCATGGCCAAAACCGATGGCCTGACCGGCATCTACAACCGCCGTTACCTGGATCAGCGACTGCAGGAGGAACTGGACCGCAGCCAACGCCATGACAGCCCGTTAAGTCTTTTGCTGCTTGATATCGACCACTTCAAATCGATCAACGACACCTACGGGCACCTCTGCGGCGATTACGCCCTGCGCGGCATTGCCGCAGAACTGCGCCAAAGCCTGCGCCGCATTGACATCCTGGGCAGGTACGGCGGTGAAGAGTTCTGCTGTATCCTGCCGGAAACCCCGCTGGAGCAGGCCCACAACCTGGCTGAGCGCTGTCGCGCACAGATCGCGGACACCCCCTTCAACTGCTTTGACCAGCAGCTGAAGGTTACTGCAAGCATCGGTGTTGCCGGACAACTGCCCGATGACACGGTCGACAGCCTCATCAAACGGGCTGATGCTGCGCTGTACCAGGCAAAACATCAGGGTCGCAACCGAGTCTGTTGTCTCAGCACCCCATCGGAGATGGTCAATGCATGACGAGTTGGCAGAACTGCGCGAGGCCTACGCCCTGGAATCGGCTGAAATGCTGGCCGAGGTTGAATCAGCCCTTTTGACGTTTGAGGCTGCGCCGGCAATGGGCGATGACTTCAACCGCTTTTTCAGGGCCATCCATACCATCAAGGGTTCTTCCGGTATTGTCGGGGCCGATCAGGTAGAATCTTTCTGCCATGCCCTTGAACACCTGCTGGTCAGGATCCGCGAAGACGAAATCCCCCTTTCACCTGATCTGGTCAGTCTGTTTCTGCAGTGTCATGACCATATCAGGGCCCTGGTCGTATTATTTGAAAAAGGCAGCACCGAACTGCCGCCCCGCCACAACCAGCTGTCGGCTCTGATAGCCAACTGGCAACCCCTGCCGCCCCGTGAAGCTTCTCCCGATACAGATCTGCCGGAGCCTGATCAGGCCGGCCCTGCCGAAGAGACCGTAACCGAACAAAGCGGTGCCGCCCAGAAGGTGGTGCGGATTGATGCCCAGAAGCTGGATCAGCTGATCAACCTGGTGGTTGAGCTGGTCACCGCCACCTCCGAGCTTGAGTCCCACATCAAACGCCTGAGTGACAACGCCTCCCTGGAATCGGCATCGTCGGTATCGCTGTTGGTCAAAAAAATACAGGAACGGGCCATGGTCTTCAGGATGGTGCCGGTGGGGGACTTGTTCCGGCGCTTCCAACGCCTGGTGCATGACCTGTCGGCTGCAAGCGGGAAAAAGATCCAGCTGGCCACTGCCGGGCTTGAGACCGAACTGGACAAGGTGCTGGCCGAACGGCTGCGGGAACCGCTGGTACACCTGATCCGCAACGCCATCGACCACGGCATCGAACTGCCCACAGAGCGGCTGGCCCTGGGCAAACCGTCCACCGGGCTGATCAGTATGAACGCCTTTCAGGAAACCGGCTGTATTGTGATAGAAGTCCAGGATGATGGACGCGGCATCAGCCGTGAGCGGGTACTGCAGCGAGCTGTCGAGCGGGGTCTGATCCGTCCGCTTGAGACCGCTGACCGGGATCCGCTCTCCCTGATCTTTGAGCCGGGCTTTTCAACCATCGATGAACCCACCATGCTTTCCGGCCGCGGGGTCGGGATGGATGTGGTCAAACGGACCATTGAAGAGCTGCGGGGCAAGATCGAGGTGCGCAGCACCGAGGGGCAGGGAACCGCCTTCCAGTTACGACTGCCCCTCTCCCTGGCGCTGATCGACGGGTTTATGGTAGCGGTGGGGGGTGAATACTACATTCTGCCGATGGAGCAGGTTGATGAGACCATTGATCTGCCACCGGAGAGCGGTGAGGAGCTGCTGCAGCGGGGCTATCTGAATATCCGGGGTGAAGCGCTCCCCTGCCTTGATCTGCGCAGTATTACCGTGCCGGACAGCCTCCCTCCTGCCTCCCGTTTTGCCGTGGTGATCAAGCTGGAAGGACGCCGGGTGGGGCTGGCGGTTGATCAGCTGATGGGAGAGGTAAAGGCGGTCATCAAACCGTTGGGACGGCTGTATCGCGATGCCCGTATCATCTCCGGCGCTACCATCCTGGGGGACGGCGCCATCGCCCTGATCCTTGACCTGCCGGAACTGCTGCGCCTGTACAGTGAAACCTACACCCCTTCACCATGATCGACGGTAACGCACCAGCAGATACAACGCACCACCACCCACGGTCAGCAGCGCCGTCTCAACCAGCCAATCAAGCCTCCTGCCCACCCCCAGCAGCAGCAACGGATAGAGCGCAGCACCGATCAGACAGGTAACGCAGACCACGGTCAGCAACTGCTTCACCGTCTACAGGCCGGCTATCTGGTGAGCGGCCCGCAGCAGCGTATCCACCATGATTGATTCGCCGGCCTCACTGTAGAGCCGCAACACCGGTTCGGTGCCGGAGGGACGGATCAGCAGCCAGTCACCGTTGTCAAACACAAACTTGAAACCGTCACTGAAGTTGGTACTGCTGACAGCACGGCCGGCAATTGTCACTGGCGGATCGTTCTTCAGCCGTTGCAGCAGCAACTCTTTTGCCTCCGGGGTGATATGCGTATCCACCCGGCGGTAGGAGAACCGGCCGATCTCGTCCATAATCTCATCCAGCTGCTGACGCAGCCCCTTACCGGTTGCAGCAATGGTCTCCAGCAACAGCAGCCCCATCAACACGCCATCCCGCTCGGGGATATGCCCGGTAATGCCCAGCCCCCCCGACTCCTCGCCCCCCATCAGTACCGGTCGAGTCAGCATCAGCTCACAGATATGCTTGAAACCAATTGGCGTTTCATGCAGGGTAAGCCCGTATTTCTGAGCAAGCAAGTCGATCATCCGGGTAGAGGAAACGGTCTTCACCACCTCGCCGGTCAGCCCCTTACGCTCGTGCAGATGCTTCAGCAACAGGGTAAAAATGGCATGGGACGAGAAAAAAGCACCGGTCTCATCTACGGCGCCGATCCGGTCGGCATCACCGTCAAGGGCCAGCCCAACCCGGTATCTGCCACTGCCCACCAGGCCGCAAAGCTCCTGCAGATTTTCGCCGATCGGCTCCGGCGCCCTGCCCCCAAAGGCGGGGTTCACCAGATCATGAATCTCCTCCATATCCAACAGCCGCTTGAAGCAGCCGCTCCCGGCGCCGTACATCGGATCGGCCAGGGCCGGTATGGCAGCCTTGCGGATCACCTCCAGGTCCACCAGGTGGCTCAGCTGACGCAAATACTGGTTTGAAAGGTCAACCAGCTCGATCTGGCCACTGCGGCAGGCCTCATCAAAGGGGCGGGAACTGACGCCCCGCCCCTGCTCCTGATTGTACGCCACAATCTGCTCCAGCAGCAGGGTGGTTTCCGGCCGGGCCGAGCCCCCAAAGTTCTCTTTGATCTTGAATCCGTTGTAAATCGGCGGGTTATGGCTGGCCGTAATCATAACACCGGCTCCGGCACCATGCTCCTTAACCGCCCATGAAACCGCCGGAGTAGGCGCCACCTCTTCCCCCAGCAGCACCTTGATGCCGTTACCGGCAGCTATCTCCGCCACCCTGCGGGCAAACTCAAGTGACAGAAAGCGACGATCATACCCTATCACCAGTCCCTGGTCCGCAAGACCTTCACGGTTCATCCAGTCCATAGTGGCCTGGGCCACCCGTGAAAGGTTGTCAAAGGTAAACTCGCGGGCAATCACCCCGCGCCAGCCATCAGTACCAAACGTTATCTGCATACGATCTCCCCCACAAGTTGAGGGACAAGAGATCAAGAGTTGCTGGGGTCTAAAACGACTTGCCCCTTGCCCCTTGACCCTTGACCCTTGCCCCTTGTTTTACGATTGCTTCCCTTCAATCTTGTACAACCAGACCAGCAGTTCCGCCACAGCCCGGTACAACTCCGGCGGGATATGCTCATCCAGATCGACCTGCATCAGCAGCGTTACCAGCTCAGGTGATTCATGGACATAGACCCCGGCCTCCTTGGCACAGGCAATGATCGCCTCGGCCATCACACCCTTACCCTTGGCAACCACAACCGGTGCATAAAAGCCCTGCTTGTAGGACAGGGCCGCAGCCATACGCTGATCTGGGGCTCGCCGTTCACGCGCCATGCCGCACCTGCAACGTTCCCGGCTCCAGTCCGGCAGCCAGCAGCTGCTCCTGCAATCCTGCCGACTCCCCCTCCAGCAGGGAAGCCGAAGCAAGATCATCGGTCGTAATCTGCAGATCTATCCGGTTGTCCTGAAGATTCAGCACGGCCTGCAGCTGACCCAGTCGGGGCAGCTGCAGTGTCAATGAGGTCTCCCAGCTCTGCCTCTGCTCCTGCTCGCCTTGGTGTCCCCGGCCTTCGCGCTCTCTGATCCGCCATTCCATTTGCTGGCCGGGAAACAGCTCTCCCTGAAACAGCAGCTGGCCGGTCTGCAGGGCTGCCAGCTGCTCCTTGACCATCGGCAGGGTGCGCGGGTCACTACCCTCCGGCAACGATGCCCCGGTCTGCCGGGCAGCTGCTTCCCCTCCCTGTTGCGGTGACAGCCTCCCCTGGGGCTCCTGCAGCAACCGCTCCAGCGGATACTGCCCGCTGAACCAGCGGGCAAGATGCGATTCATAGAACAGACCGCTCTCCTTCAGCCCCTGCCTCAGCATCTGCTCAAGCTGGGCAGGATCGGACGGTGCATTTTGCAGCAAGGTCCGCAGGATACCAAGCCCCTCTGCCAGTGGTGCAGTCTGGTTCTGCATCCCCAGCAGGCTGCTGATCCAGCGTCCGGTCTGGCTGACCAGGGCATCCCCCCCTTTGCCGTAGCGCACCAGCAAAAAGGTTGGCGGGTCTTCTCCCACAAAAAACAGGTTCAGCCGTTCCCCCGGCCGCATCCCTTTGGGCAGCTGCACCTCAAAGGTCTGGCCGCCAACCTGTGCCAGAAACCGGCCATCTCCCAGAGACTGCAACACCTCACCCTTCAGCTGCTGCCCCGGTTGAAACGCCTTGACCGCCTCACTGCTCACCTGCGGCTCAACCAGGGCCAGACGGCTACCCTGCATCAAGGCCTGCAGCAGCTTCATAATCCCCTCATCGGCCTTACCGTCAACCGGAGCAGACCGGTTCTGCAGTGATTTGGCCGAAAGGGCGGCCGAGGCGCCATACAGCATGGCGTCGTCCATAATTGCTGCCAGAGCCGATGAACCAGGGGGCAGCGTATCTATCACCTGCTGCAGGCGGCCCAAGACCATCCGCTGCACCTCGGTCTGTCCTTCCTCCTTGCCCACCATAGCGCTCATCCAGCGGGCGGCGTCACTGACCAGGCCGGGCTGATCCCGCACCGGCTGACCCAACAGGGCAAATACCAGCTTGGGCTGCTGCGTCACCAGGGCCAACCGCAGGATCTCCCCCTGCACCACCGGCTTGGCAAGCTGTAACTCCAACGATTCGCCGGCCAACTGCACCAGCACCCGGCCGCCAGGCAGTCGCCCCTGCACCAGGGCATTGGCCTCTTCACCCGGCAGTAACGGCAAGGGGGCCAGCGGCTGATTGGCTACATCCACCAGGGTCAGACGGGACCGCTGAGCCAGATTCATCAGCAGCTTTGAAGCAGCATCCTCAAAAACCGTTGTTTTGCCGGTCTGGCCGGTTCCTTGGCCGGGCGGCTGGCGCAGTTCATCACCAACCGACTGGCCGGGCCGGTCCAGCAAACCGCCCGGCGGCATCACCACTGACCGGCCATCAGCACGGTAGGTCAGAAAATCATCCAGAAAACCGGCCAGCGCATTGGTTGAATTGCTGGCCTGACGCAACAGATCACTGATGCTCTGCAGCGATGATCGCTGGCGCGGGTCAATGAACTGCTCGTTGCCCACCAGGAGAGACAGGAGGCGGGAGGCATCGGTCAGACTGACCGGCGGGGCGCTAACGCCGGGACGGGCCAGGGCAAAGGTGGGCCTGGGATCATTGCCGACAAAGGTCAGCTCCAGGTTCTGCCCCTGACGCACCGCCATCTGCAGATCAAGCTGCAGTTGCTGGTTGCCGATCTGTACCGGTATCTTGCCTGCCTGCGGCTGCCCGATCACTTCAGCCGTCACCCGCTGCCCCGGTGCCAGGGTCAGGACCTGTTGGCCAATGGCAACCGGCTGCTCAACCGGCTCGGCCGGCACAATGGCCAGATTGGAGCTGCGGGAGAGCAGATCGTACACCTGCTGCTGTATTTCAGAGGGAAAGGCCATGAAATTCTTATCGGCTAAGTCGCAACGATCCTAAAAACAAGGCCTGAACAGCATCCCGACAGGGGCGCGCTAGCCCCAGATCAGATAGCCCGGCTCATAAATCAGCCCCAGCTCTTTATGCCTTGGCAGTACCCTGGCCATAAAACCGTAGCGCCCGCAAAAACGGCACTCCAGATCACCGCCATACCGGTACCGCCCGTGTTCCAGTGATTCCTGCACCGTCAGCGACACGGTTTCACCGCCACGCACGGTTCCCTGGTTATCGAGTACCCCGAAATAGCCTTCCACTGCCACATCGGCAGGATCCAGCTTGCCCAGATGCACGGTGACACTGACCGGCAGGCTGCTGCCCACCGCAATGGAATCACTCAGATCCGCTTCAACCGCTTCAATTCCCACCTGGTTCCAGGCCCCGAAGACGCGTTTCTTCCAGGCTGCCAACTCCTTGGCCAGGGCCAGATCATTGGCCTCAAGCCTCGTCCACTGACGATAGGAGGGGATGTAGGAGAGCTGGGCATACTCCTCCACCATCCGGTCAGTAGAGAAGACCGGGCAGAGTGACTGCATGGAGGCCTTTACCATTGCCACCCAGTCACGGGGGATGCCGTCGTTGCCCCGCTGGTAGTACAGCGGCACCACTTCCTTTTCCAGCAGATCGTACAAGGCGCCGCTTTCCACCTGATTCTGGTATTCCAGGTCGTTATACACCTCACCCTTGCCAATGGCCCAGCCGTTGTTACCCTGATACCCTTCGCACCACCAGCCATCCAGGATCGAGAGATTTAAGCCCGCATTAAAGGCCACCTTCATGCCACTGGTGCCGCTGGCCTCCATCGGCCGGCGCGGGGTATTCAGCCAGACATCCACCCCCTGCACCAGGTGGCGGGCCACCTCCATATCGTAATCCTCGATAAAGACGATCTTGTGCCGGAAGCGCTCCTGGTGGGAGACCTGCACGATCTGCCGGATCAGCTCCTTGCCTTCCGTATCGTGCGGGTGGGCCTTACCGGCAAAGATGATCTGTACCGGCCGGTCGGTATCATTGAGGATCCGCTCCAGCCGATCAAGATCACGCATCAGCAGGGTGCCGCGCTTGTAGGTGGCAAAACGGCGGGCAAAACCGATGGTCAGCACCTCCGGATCCAGAACCTCATCAGCCGTGGCAATCTCCTTGGCAGTGGCCCCCACCTTCTTGAGCTGCTCTTTCAGGCGGCAGCGGGCAAAGTCCACCAGACGCTCCCGGGTGGTCTGACGGGTACGCCACAACTCGGCATCAGGTATCTTACCGATCCGGCGCCAGACATTGTGATCAGTCGGATCATCCAGCCAGCGGGTCCCAAGATAGCGTATCAGCAGGCTGCCCATCTGGCGTGACATCCAGGTACGGGTATGCACACCGTTGGTGATGGAGGTCAGGGGCAGCTGTTCCTCCGACAGTTCGGGCCAGAGGTTTTTCCACATGGTACGGGAGACCTCACCGTGCAGCTGGCTGACACCGTTGGCATGGCCGGCCAGTTTGAGGGCCAGCACCGCCATGCAGAAGCTCTCGTACTGATCCCCGGTGTTCTGCCTGCCCAGCCCCAGAAATTCGTCCCGCGAAAGGCCGAACGACTTGATGTACTTGCTGAAATACTTGTCCAGCAGCTCTGTGGGAAAGTGGTCGATTCCGGCCTCCACCGGCGTGTGGGTGGTAAAGACGTTCCCGGCCCGGGTCACCTCCAGCGCCTCGTTAAAGCTGATCTTGCGTTTCTCCATCACCAGCCTGATCCGCTCCAGGGCCAGGAAGGCAGCATGGCCTTCGTTCATATGGCAGACATTGGGAATGATCCGCAGCGCCCGCAGGGCACGCACCCCGCCGATCCCCAGCAGGATCTCCTGCTGCATCCGCATCTCCTGATTACCGCCGTACAGCTGTGAGGTGATCAAACGATCTTCCGGGCTGTTTTCCTCCAGATTGCTATCCAGCAGATAGAGCGGCACCCGGCCCACCTGCACCCGCCAGATATGGGCCTTATACGGTCGCGGCCCGAAATCCAGCTCGATCTCCAGCGGGCGACCCAGCTGATCCCGCTCAAGGGTCAGCGGTAGATTATAAAAATCGTTTTCCGGGTAGATCTCCTGCTGCCATCCTTCGTTATTGAGGTACTGCCGGAAGTAACCCTGACGGTAGAGCAACCCCACCCCCACCAGCGGAAGGCCCAGGTCTGAAGCACTCTTCAAATGGTCACCGGCCAGAATGCCCAGGCCGCCGGAATAGACTGCCAGCGACTCATGCAGACCAAACTCCATGGAAAAGTAGGCTGCCTTCAGCTGCGAGCTGCCGTTGTACTCCTGCTGAAACCAGAACTTGTCGGTCATATAGGCCGTCAATTTCTCATCCACCATCTGCAGGTGGGCCATGAACCCCTCATCCAGCTTGAGGGACTCCAGGGTGGTCTGCTGCAGAATCCCCAGCATCTCCACCGGATTATGGCGGGTAGAGGCCCAGAGATCAGGATCAAGCCGCTTGAACAGGGCAATGGCATCCGGGTCCCAGGACCACCAGAGGTTGTAGGCAATCCGCTGCAGCGGGGCCAGTTCGTCGGAAAGAGAAGGAACAACGGTGAACTTGTGAAGCAGTTTTGAAAAATCCATGGCAAGAACCTCAGGGGCAAGGGTCAGGGGGCAAGGGTCAAGGTGATGTACCTGTACCGCACCCCCTCGTAAAAACGCTTAGATCGCTATTTCGCCGTTAAATACTTCAGCCGCCGGTCCGGTCATGAACACCGGACCATTTTCAACCCACTCCAGCTCCAGATCGCCGCCGGTAAGGTGGTTCAGAATCTTTCTATCGGTAATATTATTCAGCACCCCGGCCACACAGACCGCACTGGCACCGGTACCGCAGGCCAGGGTCTCCCCGGCTCCGCGCTCCCAGGTGCGCTGTTTTACTTCAGTACGGGAGATGATCTGGATAAACTCAACATTGGTGCGGCGGGGGAAAAGCTGGTGGTTTTCGATCAACGGTCCATAGGTGGCTACGGGAAAGTTGTCTACATCATCAACGTAGATTATGCAGTGGGGGTTGCCCATGGAAACGCAGGTGATCTTGAAGGTCTTGTCCAGCACGGTCAGCTCTTCGGCCACCACTTGAGCAACCGGCGTACCGTTCATAGGGATCTCCTCGCGGGAGAGTCGTGGCGGCCCCATGTTGACCCGCACCCGGTCCACTTTGTTTTCAGCATTGGGGAACAGTTGCAAGGTCAGGATCCCGGCACCGGTCTCGGCCGTAATCTCGGTCTTGGCTACAATACCGTGGTCATAGGCATACTTGGCCACACAGCGGATGCCGTTGCCGCACATCTCCGACTCTGAGCCGTCACTGTTGAACATCCGCATCCGCACATCAGCCTTGTCGGACGGCATGATCAGGATCAGGCCGTCCGAACCGATCCCGAAATTGCGGTTGGAAACCTTTATCGCAGTTGCAGCAGGGTCAGACACCGTCTCTTTAAAGCAGTTTACATACACATAATCATTACCGGCACCGTGCATCTTGGTGAATTTCATTGTACTCCTCCATCAGGGTTCAGTTTGTGGACGGCCAAAATAACAGAATACCCTGTTACCAACAAGTTGAAATGATCCATCTAATCCATTGCATTAAAAGTACTCTGCATGCTAGTAGTAACACTAGCACTGAAGGAGACCGTTATGACACCAACACCCACCATCGTCCCTATAACTGAACTGCGCCAGGATGCAACCGGCATCGTAAAATTTGCCGTAAACTCGCAACAGCCGGTTTTCATAACTCAGCGCGGCAGAGCCACAGCAGTTGTGGTCAGCATGGAGTCATACCAGCAATCAAGGAAAGAGTTTGAACTCCTCCATCTGCTGGCACGAGGCGAACAGGAGATCGCTGCAGGAATCGGCCATGATCTTGACGCAGTCCTTGCAGAAGCAGCAGATATTTTAAACGGCACCACGGCATGAAAACCCGCTTTACACCGTCAGCACGCACGCAGTTTCTTGCTGCCGTCACCTCTATCAACCGTGAAAATCCTTCCGCTGCCAGAGAATTTTATCGTAAAGCAACAGAGCTATTGAAGCAGCTCCACCCCTTTCCGCTCTCTGGGCGGATAGTGCCGGAATTCCCGGATCTTCCTTTTCGGGAAATCATTGTTCCACCCTACCGTTTTTTCTATCGCCAAAAGGACACAACGATCTGGATCGTTGCCGTTTGGCACAGCGTACAACTTCCAGTCAAACCAGACAGACAATAGCAAAAGGAGCAGCCATGATCAAACCCTTCAAAGGCATGCAGCCCCAGATCGACCCGTCCGCCTTTATTGCTGAAACCGCCGTGGTCATCGGCGAGGTCTCCATCGGCCCTGAAGCCAGCATCTGGTACAACGTGGTGGCCCGTGGCGATGTCAACTTTATCAGCATCGGCGCCCGCAGCAACATCCAGGACCTGACCATGCTGCATGTCACCCACAAGAAGCATGTTGATGATCCCGGTGCACCGCTGATCATTGGTGATGATGTAACGGTGGGGCACTCCGTCACCCTGCACGGCTGCACGCTGGAAAACGGCTGTTTCATCGGCATGCAGGCCATGGTAATGGACAAAGCCGTGGTAGGTGAAGG
>CAZYMK010000043.1:0-3464 GCA_964648885.1 uncultured Geobacter sp.
AAACAGTATTTCCGCAATGGTTGAAAAAGAGCTGCTGAAACAGTATGCCGTGCCGGCAAAAAAAGTGCCGGGTGCCGAATAAATAAAAGGAGACCGCAATGGCAAGCTCGAATCGTCTGATAGCTCTGCTGACTGAGCAATTGTCAGTGTTGCGCGAACTGCAGCAGACCTTGCAGGATGAACAAAAGGCTATCGTTGGGCTCGATACCCAGACTATGGAGATGCTCAACAGTCAGAAAGAGCAGTTAGTGAATCGTCAGCGTAGTCTGTCGGAATCAATCCGACTGGCCTTGATAGAAGCTGCCGGACAGCTTGGGTTAGCCTCATCGGCCAGCCTGGGAGAGATTGTCGAAAACAGCCCGGCCTCGATGCGTAATCTGCTGGAACCGCTGCAGCGGGAGATTAAACAGTGCAGTTCTTCCGTTTCATTACTCGCGAATAACAATCGAACCATGCTGGAACGTTTTCTGGGAGTGGTGAACGAGTCATTATCATTTATTCTGCGCATCTTGAATACGTCAAACACCTACGGTGTACGTGGCACCTACCTTGCAAATGCTCAGGCCGGTGCTGTGATGGTGAGCAAGGAGGCGTAAGATGGGACTCGGTGCAGCCTTTGAAATAGGCACATCAGGGCTCAGGATTTATCAGGTAGCCACTGAGGTGGTCAGTGAGAATATAGCCAATGTCAACACCGCCGGCTACTCGCGTCAGAAGGTCAATCTGGAAACCTCCCCGCCGTCTACCCACAACGGTTTCCCTCTGGGGACCGGAGTCCGGATAGCATCAGTTGAGCGTGTCTATGATAGCCTGTTGCAGAAACAGCGGGTTGATGCAGGCACCACAACCGGTTATGATGCCAAACGATCTGAGGTCTTGCAGCAGATAGAACCTGTCTTTAACGAGATCGCTCAGGATGGGCTCGGGGCCTCTATCAAGGATTTTTTCAACTCATGGCAGAGTCTTTCCAACAATCCCTCCGGCCGGGTTGAACGTCAAACCGTGCTGACAACCGCCCAGGTAATGATTGATCAGTTCAGATATGTCAAGAATAGCTTGAGCAACACCATTGCAATGCAGGATGCCGCCATACCGGTCAACGTCGATAAGGTCAATCAGCTGGTCAGGAACATCGCAACCATGAATGCCCAGATCAGGACCACCGAGATCGTCAGCGGTAACGCCAATGAGATGCGTGATCAGCGTGATGATCTGATCCGGCAGCTTGGCGAAAAGATCGGCATATCTTTTACGGAAAACAGCGACGGCACCACCGATGTCAGTACCAGCTACAGCGGTTTGCAGATCAAGCTGGTGTCCGGCATTGACGCAGCGGTCTTTTCCACCAAGTTTAACCCTGTTACCGAACGCACTGATATCTATTATGTTCCAGCCGGTTCTTCGGCGCCACGCCAGCAGATTGTGCCTGCCGGCGGTACGATTGGTTCAATCATTACGTTACGGGATACAACTATACCAGGCTATCTGCAACAGGTTGACCAGCTGGCCTACACCCTGGCAGATAAGGTGAATACCCAGCACCAGCAGGGCTATGACCTTCTGGATTCAGCAGGGGGACGATTTTTTTCAGTCGATTCGACAACACCTCCTGATAATTCCGCAGCATCCATCACGTTGCTGGTGTCAAACCCTGACAAGGTGGCCGCCGCCAATGGGCCTGGCGTTCCCGGCAACAACGCAAATGCTCTGGCAATAGCGCGTCTGGCTGACGCCAACACCATGTCAAGTACGACGACTTTCGCCGAGTACTACGAGACCCTGGTGGCACAAATCGGACTTGATGTGCAGACCGCCGCTTCCGTGTACGATCAGGATAAGGCCTTTATGAAACAGCTGAATGCGCTGCGGGATTCAAAGTCTGGGGTCTCGCTTGATGAAGAGTTGACCCAGCTGATGAAGTATCAGCGTTCGTATCAGGCGTCAGCCAAACTGGTCAGCACTGCCGGTGAGATGATGGATGTTGCTATCGCCATGATGAGGTAAAAGGAGCGTGCCATGCGCGTGACACAAAATATCAGTGCCGAGAATTCATTGTACTACCTGCAGAAGACCATGGCCCGCATGGACAGCACGCAAGAAAAAATCGCTTCAGGGGTCAACGTCAACCGTCCCAGTGATGATCCGGTTATGACGCAACTATTACTTACCATCAACGACAATCTGTCTTCAGCGGACCAGTTTAAAAGCAATATCAGTCGCTCGCAAACCTGGTTCGGGATTGCAGATGCCGCCATGAGTGCCATGACCAAAAGTATTTCAGATCTCAGCTCAAAGATCTCGTCGGTAGGGGATCTCATCTCTGACGAACAGGAGAGGAAGAATGCGATCAGCTATCTGACCGCGACCAAAAAGACCCTGCTCGATATGGGCAACACCGATATTGGCGGTGTCTACATGTTTGCCGGCACCAAGAACCAGACCCCTCCCTTTCAGCAAGCCACTGCAACCAACGGGATGACCAATGGTTCGACGTTGATTGATGTTGGTTCGGTTGACGGTCTGGCTGAGGGAATGGAGGTCAGCGGTCCCGGCATCCAACCGGGAACCAAGATTACTGTGCTGGATAGCCTCAGCAATCCGCCTTCGATCACTATCAGCAAACCGGTGACCGGAGGGAATTATCCGAAGAATACGCCGCTGAGCTTCTATGGGGGCAATGCTGAAGATGTCAATGTCGAGATAATCAAGGGGAGTACTGAAGCGGTTAACATCCCCGGTAACCATCTGCTGGCCAGTCAAGATGGCCCTTACGGAAAGGTCAATATACTGGGGACGCTTGACCGCATTATCATGGAGTTGGAGAAAGACCCTGCCGACCCACTCTATAACAAGGAACAAGTGATTCAAAATATCTACAGCGGCATGAAAGACCTGACCAAAGGGACGCAGCAGCTGATCGGCGCAACAGTTGAACTGCAGGCACGTCAGGTCCGTTTTGATGCTGCCAACACCATGCATGACACAATCTCTAATATGTATAAGAAGGTGCTGAGCGTCCAGCAAGCCGCTGATGTCACCAAACAGGCCGTCTTCCTGAACCAGCAGCAGACTGCCTATCAGGCAACTCTGTCATCAACGGCCAAGATCATGTCAATGTCACTGCTTGATTATATGTAGTTTTACTGCTGCCCCCGCGCCAGATTCTCAAATCTGGTATGTTCGCCCATAAAGGCCAGCTCAACGGTGCCGATCGGACCGTTCCGCTGTTTGCCGATGATCACCTCGGCGCTGCGCTCATGATTGGCCGTGCAGCTGCCGTCTTTCTTCCTGCAGTGCTCGCAGTAAACCGCCTCCCGGTAGACAAACATGATCACGTCGGCGTCCTGTTCGATGGCACCCGACTCCCGCAAGTCGCTCATCATCGGGCGCTTGTCCCCCCGGTTTTCCAGGCTGCGGTTCAGCTGTGAAAGCGCCACCACCGGGACATGCAGCTCTTTGGCCAG
>CAZYMK010000043.1:3564-15891 GCA_964648885.1 uncultured Geobacter sp.
GTCTTGCCCATGGAGGGGCGGGCCGCAATGATGATCAGATCACCGGGCTGGAACCCGGCGGTCATATGGTCAAGATCAATGTAACCTGTTGGAATCCCTGTAATTGCCTCTTTTTTCTCATACAGTGTCTGCAGCATCTTGAAGGTGTCTTTAATGACATCCTTGACCGGGTAGTACTGGGGGCGCAGCTTGTTCTCAGCCAGATCAAACAGCGCCTTCTGGGCGCTGTCCAACATCTCGTTCACATCTTCCTGGGCCTCATACCCCTTGGTAACAATCTCGGTGGCAATCGTGATCAGGCGGCGGTTCAGCGCCCGCTCCTTCACAATTTTGCAGTAGTAGCTGATATTGGCTGCTGTCGGCACATAGTCCACCAGCGTGGCCAGATAGGAAGCACCGCCGCAGCTGTCCAGATCTCCCCGCCGTTTAAGGGTCTCGGTCAGGGTGATCAGGTCGCAGGGTTCGCGGCGTTCTGAAAGCTCCAGCATGGCACCGAACAGCTTGCGGTGGGCCTCGCGATAGAAATCCTGGGGTTCCAGTATCTCCAGCACACGGTTGATGGCATCGTTGTCGATCAGGATACCGCCCAGGATCGACATCTCGGCCTCAAGGCTCTGGGGGGGCAGCTTGTGGAGCAGATCCGACATGATTATCTCCTGAACTGCGTGATCACGTCGGTTACGGCAGCAACCACGTCATGCAGATCGCTGTCGGCCATAGCGGGAAAGAGGGGCAGCGACAGAATCCGCCCAGAGGCGTAACTGGCGTTGGGCAGATCCGAATCGGCTGTCGGCAGATGCTCACGATACCAGGCATGGTGATGGATCGCCTTGTAATGCAGCCCGCTGCCGATATTGCGACCCTTCAGCTCGGCCATGAACCGGTCACGGTCAATGGTGAGCAGTTCAGTCCTGACCAGTGGCGTATAAAGGTGCCAGGCGTGACACTGCGAGTAGGGGGCAGAGGCAGGCAATGCCAGCTCCGGCAGGTCGGCAAAGGCGGCGTTGTACTGCTTTGCCAGTTCGGTCCTGCGCTGGATGAAACGGTCAAGTTTGGGGAGCTGGTGCAGGCCGATGGCCGCCTGGATGTCCATCATGTTGTATTTGTAGCCGGGCAGCATGATGTCATAGTTGGGGGTGCCGCTGGCCGCAAACCGCTTCCATGCCTCGCGGCTCATACCGTGGAATTTCAGCAGCGATATTTCTTCTGCCAGAGTTTCATCCGGGGTGCAGACCATGCCCCCTTCGCCGGTGGTGATATTTTTGTTGGGGTGAAACGAGAAAATAGAGATGGAGTCAAGACTGCCGATCTTGTGTTCTTTATACTCCGTGCCGGCGGCATGGGCTGCATCCTCGATAATCGTCAGGTTATGCTGTCTGGCCAGTTCAAACAGCGGATCCAGGTCGCAGGACTGTCCGGCAAAGTGGACCGGAATAATGGCCCTGGTACGCGGGGTAATCTTTTCGGCCACCTTGGCCACATCGATATTCAGGGTGCCCGGCTCAATATCGGCCAGCACCGGGGTGCCTCCGGCAAGGATGATCATGCTGACCGTGGAGGCAAAGGTCATCGGTGTGGTGATAATCTCATCCCCCTGACTGATCTTGAGCGCCAGCAGGGTCAGATGCAGGCCGGCCGTGGCAGAGCTGAGCGGCACAGCGAAGGGGGCGCCAACATAATCCCTGAACGCCTCTTCAAACCGCTTTACCTTGGGGCCGGTGGTGATCCAGCCAGAGCGGAGGGAGTCAACAACTTCATTGATTTCTTCGTCCCCGAGTGATGGTGCAGAAAAAGGCAGAAAGGTGGCACGCATAAGTGGGGGTTACTCCTTGGATGGTAGTGGATGGTTCGCCAGCAGCAGCAATGAACCGTTGTCTGCCAGCAGCTGTGCCGTAACACCTGGCAGCACCGGGTCGTAGATGTTCTGTTCATGACGCGGTATGACCAACATGATTTTCCGGTCTGAACGCCACAATGCCTGAAACTGCTCACGGGTAAAAAACCAGTCGGTATGGTTTCCCTGGGTGCTGCCAAAGGTCAGTTCATCGGCATCCCCCACCGTAACCAGCCGTTTGCCGGTGTAAAAATTCATCCCTTGCCGTGGAGCGCTCTGGGCCAGCATGATCTCCGGTCCGGCATGCTGCAGAGCTGCGTAGGCCAGTGGACGGGCAGAGAGTTGTTCCGCACCGTAGCGGGCAAACCCCCAGGGCAGCAGCAGGTCAAGCAGGATGCCGAAACAGCAGAGGATACCGATCAGTAACAGATTGGAGCGGGTTTTGACGGTCAGCAGCAAAAGCATACCGAAAAAAGCCAGCAGCCCGCCGGGAACAATTGTCTGGCGCAAGGTGAGCAACGGATCAGGGCCGGTCAGCATGGTTGCCAGATCACGGCCGGTCCGGCCGCTTTTGTGAAGTAACGGTGGCAGCCACTCCAGCAGGGGGAGCACTGCCAGGGCGATTCCCAGCAGCAGCAGAACAGCTGCCAGCAGCAGCTGGGCAGTGCGGTAATCCGGCTTTCGGAGATGCCACAGCCCGGAAAGCCGATGGGCCACCAGTAATGCCAGTGGCGGAAAAATGGGCAGGATATACGGAATCAGCTTGGAGCTGGACAGTGAAAAGAACAGGATGATCACTACCGGCCAGAGGAACAGAAACAGCAGTGTACCCCGCTGCTCCTGCCGTTCGCGCCAGGCGCGGGTCAGGCTGCCGGGCAGAAAGAACGACCAGGGCAGCATGGTCAGCCAGAGGATCGGCACAAAAAACCAGAATGGCTGGCTGCGTTTATGGATGGTGCTGGTATAGCGCTGAAAATGCTCCTGAATGAAAAAGAAGTGGGGGAACTCGGGGTTTGCCTGGGATACCAGAACAAACCAGGGTACGGTCACCAGCGAAAAGAGCGTAAGCCCTGAAAACCAGGGGATGGTGCCCATGATTGACCAGCGACCGGAGAGCAGCAGGTACCAGAAGATAATGCCACCCGGCAGAACAATGCCGATCAATCCTTTGGTCAGTACCGCCAGGCCGCAGCAGATAAAAAACAGGCGAAAGAGCAGTTTTGCTGTGTGTGGTGCTGTGCTGCGCACCGCCAGCAGGAAACTGAACAGGGCTCCGGAAAGGCAGAGAGTCAACAGCATGTCGGTCAGGATAATGCGTGACTGCAGCAGAAAAGCAGCGCAACTGCCCAGAATCAGCGCACCGACCAGGGCAGTACGTCGATTGAGCAGCTGTCTGCCTGCCAGGTAGGTGAGCAGTACGGTAAGCAGGCCGGAGAGGGCTGACGGAAGGCGGGCTGCAAACTCATTCTGCCCGAATACTGCCATGGAACCGGCGTTCACCCAGTACAGCAGCGGCGGCTTATAAAAATACTTGACGTAGTTGAGGGTCGGGGTGATGAAATCGCCCTGTTCGAGCATCTCACGGGGGATCTCGGCATAGCGACCTTCATCCGGATCGATCAGCGGTGCCGAGCCGAGGCCGTACAGAAACAGAAAGCCGAACAGGATCAGCAGCACCAGGCTGTCACGCAGGTGGCGGCCTTCCGGCTGGTTAAGGTGCTCAGAAAATCGGCTCATGCGTCAAACTCCTGGATCGGACCGGGCAGCCGGATCATGTCGCCAACAGCAGCCGAGTCGGGTACAGGCAGCAGAATGCGCATATTGGGATGCACCACTTCCACCGGTAACAGGTCCCCGGCGGTCTGCAGCTGCTGCAGTACATCGGCCGTGAACACAGCCTGCTTCATGGCAGGTCCCAGCAGAGAAAGCTGGTCTCCCCGTACAAATCGGTTACGCACCGCCACCTCTGCCAGACCTGTCTCCGGCATCACCTCAATGACCCCCACCAGCTTGTGGCTGCGCAGGTAGCCGGCCTGGTAGGACTGGCCCACATCACGGGGGTCACCCAGCAGGAAGCCGGTGGTGTAGCCACGGTGGCTGATGGTGGTCAGCTCTTCCATCCAGGCAGGGTCCGCCTGGTAGCCGTCAGGATCACTGCAGAAGCGGTCCAGGGCTGCACGGTAGACCCTCAACACCCCGGCCAGGTAGTGGATCCCCTTCATCCTGCCTTCAATCTTGAGGGAACTGACTCCGGCTCTGACCAGATCGGGCAGGTAGCCCAGCAGGCAAAGATCTTTGGAGTTATAGATAAACGTACCGCTGCTGTCCTCTACAATCGGCTGATACTCACCAGGCCTGCGCTCCTCCACCAGGGCATACTTCCAGCGGCAGGGTTGGGTACACTCCCCCAGATTGGCGCTGCGACCGGTCATGGCACTGGAGAGCAGGCAACGACCGGAATAGGCGATACAGAGCGCGCCATGCACAAACACCTCACAGGGGAGCGAGACAGCGGCGGCGGTTGCGCGAATATCCTCCAGGGTCATCTCCCGGGCCAGATTGACCCGGCTGATCCCCTGCTCCTGCCAGAACAGCACACTCTCGCGGTTGATGGTGTTGGCCTGTGTCGAGAGATGGATCTCCCGCTGCGGAGAGATGCGGCGAACCATCCGCAGTACGCCGGGATCGCTGACAATATAGGCATCAAACGGCAGTGCCGCCAGCGCCTGCAGGTACTGCTCAAGGCGCTGCAGGGCATGGTCGGCAGGATAGCTGTTGATTGTCAGGTAGCAGTGCACACCGTGAGCATGGGCATAGCTCAGTGCCTCCGGCATCTCGGCCAGAGTAAAGTTGCCGGCCATATTGCGCAAGCCAAAATCAGGCCCACCCATATAGACCGCATCGGCGCCATAGTGCACCGCACATTTCAGTTTTTCCATGTTACCGGCCGGGGCCAGCAGTTCAGGTTTATTCATGCAGGTGCCATTTTTCAGAGTTTATGCGTCAATACACGCAAGCAGCAATGCTAGCACAGGAGTTGTTGTCCTGTAAAATGCAAACCGGAAAATCCGGACTTTCGCTTGACAAAGGTCACTTTCTGGCTTTAATAGCAGCAACCCTACGGAAAAACGGGAGTGTTGTATGAAAAACCTGCTGCTATGGGCGTTACTTGTCGTGTCGGCGCCATTGCTTGGTGGCTGTGCTGCCAACGATCTGGTGGTCAAGCGCCAGACTGAAACAGAGAGCAAGGTTGAACATCTTTTTCAGCTTACGGGAGGGCAAGAGGCCCGCCTAAACGAATTGACAGGCAGGCTGGCGGCGCTGGAAGAGCAGGAGGCCCGTCGGGCACAGCTGCTGCAGGAGTTGAGCAGCGGTATCCGTGAACTGAAGGATATCAACCAGACCTTGCAGACCAGACTGCAGGAGACGGCCGCGCCGGCCACACCCAAAATCGAGCTGGTTAATCCTGAGCCGGTCCAGAAAGGCCGGGATGGCGGCCCGCCACCGCTCTATGTGCGAGCCTTTGGGCTGTACAGCAGCAACAACTTCACTGCTGCCATTGAGGCCTTTGAACAGTTTATGAAGCAGGAACCGGCCAGTGAGTACATACCGAACGCCCACTACTGGATTGGTGAATGCTACTACAGCAGTTCCGATCTTCCCCGGGCACTGGCGGCATTTCAGAAGGTGATTGACGGCTGGCCACGCCATGCAAAGGCATCAGATGCCCTGCTCAAGATCGGGTACAGTCATGCGGCACTGAAACAACAAGACAAGGCGAAGAGTTCCTTTGAGCAGGTTGTGCGCGCCTATCCCGGCAGCCCTGCTGCAGTAAAGGCGCGGGAGCGCCTGAACAGTATCCTTCCGTCCGGTGTGGAAACGAGGTGAGTATGAGGGCTTCAATTCTGGTAGTGCTGTGTCTGATCAGTATGCTGCTGGCGCCTTGCCAGCTTCGTGCCGCTGAGGAACCGACGCTGTATGTCATTAAAAAAGGTGACACCCTCTGGGGGCTTTCAGCTCAATTTCTCAATGATCCCAACTACTGGCCCGGTTTATGGTCAAAAAACCCCCAGGTCACCAATCCCCATCTGATTTATCCCGGTCAAACGGTGCGGTTCAGGGATGGTCGTCTTGAGGTGGTCACTGCTGATGCCGGCGCCCAGAAGGCTGCTGCTGCCCCTGCTGCCCCTGTTGAAGCTCAGGAACCGGAAGTGGCCGAAGAAAAGACCTTTACGGTGCATGGCAATGAAGGGCGCCTGATGGAGAAGGCCGTTGTGCCTGCCGGTCGGGTCATTGCCGGTCAGCATGGCCGCCTGATCCTTGGCTCCGACGATACGGTCTTTACGGATATCGGCAGTAACCACGGCGGTACGGATGGTGCCAAGTATTCGATTCTGCGCAAATCAAAGATCATCAAGCACCCCGTCACTAATGATGAACTGGGGTACCGTGTGCAGCCGTTGGGGGTACTTCAGCTGACACAGGTCACGGAATTCAACTCACGGGCAATTATCTCCAGTTCCTACAAAGAGATCGAGCCGGGCGACCTGCTGATGTCCTATCAGCCGATCAAGCGTCGTGAAATCTCTCTCAAGATGGTTGATCGTCCGTTCAAGGGGTATATTGTTGAGAGTGCCACCGGCAGAAACTCCATCGCTGCCGGTGATGTGGTCTATCTGGATCTGGGGAGCGTCCACGGGGTAGAGGCCGGTAACCTGTTGTATATCATCCGGCAGGTCAACATCGAGAAGATGCTGGTTGACCGCTATGTGGGACAGCTGCCTAACGAGGTGGTGGGCGCCCTGGTGGTGGTGGAGACCGGCAGCAAGACCTCGACTGCCATTGTGGTCAAGAGCATTGATGCCATTTTCAAGGGTAATGAGGTGGTGAGCGCCCCTCGCTAGGGGGGCGTACAGAGGATGCAGAAGGCCGGCCTGGAGCCGGCCTTTGCTTTTGGTGAGAAAGTGGCGGATCATTTTTCCTGGATAGCCCTGCGGGCGGTTGATGGTGTTGGTCCGGTGCTGTTCCGGCGACTGTTGGAACGGTTTGAAACGCCGACGGCTGTCTTGTCGGCGTCAGCGCCAGCTCTGGTAACGGTACGGGGATTGACGCCGCAGGTTGCAGCGTCAATCGGTGCTGCCGACTGCCGCCGCTTTGCCGAGGCCGAGTGCCGTCGCATCGAGCAGGCCGGTGTCAGGCTGCTGACCTTTCTGGATGCCGACTACCCCCGCCGTCTGTTTGAGATCGGTGATCCCCCGCCGCTGCTGTACCTGCGTGGCATCATACCGGCCTGGGACCCGTCTGTGGCGGTGGTGGGTGCCCGTCGGGCCACCCGGGAAGGGTTCAAGAATGCCGAGCGACTGTCGTCGGAGCTGTCGGCAGCCGGAGTTACGGTGGTGTCCGGCCTGGCCCGTGGTATTGACACGGCCGCACATCGGGGCGCACTGGTGGATGGCGGAGCAACGGTGGCCGTGCTGGGGTGCGGTCTGGATGTAGACTACCCGCCCGAGAACCGTCAGCTGGCCGAGCAGATCAGCGGGTCCGGCTGTGTCATCTCCGAATTTCCGCTGGGCACCCAGCCCCTGGCCGAGCATTTCCCCCGCCGCAACCGGATTATCAGCGGTCTGTCCCGGGGGGTGCTGGTGGTGGAGGCGGTGGAGAAGAGCGGCTCGCTGATCACGGCTCGCTATGCCCTGGATCAGGGGCGCGAAGTAATGGCGGTACCGGGCCCGATCAGTTCACCGGGCTGCCGGGGCAGTAATCGCCTGATCAAGGAAGGGGCGCAGTTGGTGGATTGTGTCAGCGATATCCTTGAGGCCTGCCGGATCGGCCTGCAGCGTCAGGGACTGCCGCTGTTTGAGCAAAAAACGGTCAGGCCGCGCCATGACCTCACCCCCCGTGAGGCATCGGTCTATGAACTGATTGCCCAGGGGCCGCGTCATCTGGATGAGATCACCCAGGCTCTTGAATTGACTGCCGGAGATGTTTCGGCTATGGTGCTTGGCCTTGAACTCAAGGGCTTGCTGCAACAGCTGCCCGGATCATACTATTCACTCCCGTAAGGATTATACGTTATGTCTCATCAACTGGTAATTGTCGAGTCTCCGGCCAAGGCCAAGACCATTGAAAAATTTCTCGGCCCCGGCTACCGGGTGCTGGCTTCCTTTGGCCATGTGCGGGCCCTGCCCAGCAAGCAGGGCTCGGTTGATACGGCCAATGATTTTGAGCCCACCTATCAGGTGCTGCCGGAAAGCAAGCGGCATATCGACGCCATCAAGAAAGAGCTGAAAGGGGCGGAACGGCTGCTGCTGGCCACTGACCCCGACCGCGAAGGGGAGGCGATCTCCTGGCACCTGCTGGCTGCCCTTGGGCTGGACAAGAAGGTGAAAATTCCGATCCAGCGGGTGGTGTTTCATGAGATCACCAAGGATGCCATCCTGCATGCGGTCAGCAATCCGCGTGATATTGCCACTGATCTGGTGGATGCCCAGCAGGCCCGTTCAATCCTGGATTATCTGGTTGGTTTCAACCTTTCGCCGTTCCTCTGGAAGAAGATCCGCTACGGTCTGTCGGCCGGTCGGGTACAGTCGGTTGCCCTGCGACTGGTCTGTGAACGGGAAAAAGAGATTAACGCCTTTACGGAGCAGGAATACTGGACCATTGGGGCCCGTCTGGAAAAACAGGCCGGACAGGCTTTCAAGGCTGGTCTGGTGGCTGTCGGCACCAAAAAACTTGGCAAGTTTGATATTCCTGACCGGAAAAGTGCCGAGCTGCTCAAACATGCCATTGCTCAGGGTGCGGCGCAGGTTACCACCGTTACCCGCAAGGAGATGAAACGCAATCCGGCACCTCCGTTCACCACGTCTACGTTGCAGCAGGAGGCATCCCGCAAACTCGGCTTTGGCGCCAAGAAAACCATGTCCACCGCCCAGAAGCTGTATGAAGGGGTGGCCATCGGTGAAGGCGGTACGGTTGGTCTGATCACCTACATGCGTACTGACAGCGTCAATCTTTCTGCCCAGGCCCTGAAAGAAGCCCATGATCTGATTGCTGCAGCCTACGGCAAGGACTATGCCCTGGCCAAACCCCGTTTTTACAAGAACAAGTCAAAAAATGCCCAGGAAGCCCACGAAGCGATCCGGCCTACCTATCTGGACAAGACCCCGGCAGAACTGAAGAAATATCTGACCCCTGACCTTTTCAGGCTGTATGAACTGATCTGGAAGCGAACCGTTGCCTGCCAGATGGCCGAGGCGCTTTTGGATCAGACCTCGGTGGATATTGCGGTAACGGGCGAAAAAAAGGAAGGTTACACCTTGCGGGCTACCGGTTCGGTGCTGCGCTTCCCCGGCTTTATGAAGCTCTACATCGAAGGGGTGGATGACGAGGATGAAGAAAAGGAAGGCACCCTGCCGCCGCTGGACGAGGGAGAAGTCCTCAAGCTGCTGGAGGTGTTGCCGGAACAGCACTTTACCCAGCCTCCGCCCCGTTATACCGAAGCCACTCTGGTCAAGACCCTGGAGGAGTACGGCATCGGTCGTCCTTCCACCTACGCCAGCACCCTCAACACCCTGGTGGAGCGCAAGTACTGCCGCCTGGACAAAAAACGCTTCTTCCCCGAGGATGTCGGGATGGTGGTCAACGACCTGCTGACGGCTCACTTCTCCCAGTATGTGGACTACAACTTCACCGCCGGCCTGGAAGAACAGCTTGATCAGATCTCCCGTGGTGAAAAACAGTGGAAGCCGCTCCTGCGCGAATTCTGGAGCCCGTTTATCAGCCTGCTCAAGCAGAAGGAAGGGGAGGTCAAGAAGGACGATCTGACCACCGAGACTATGGATGAGGCCTGCCCTGAGTGCGGCAAGCCGTTGGCCGTCAAGTTGGGCAAGCGGGGCAAGTTTGTGGCCTGCACCGGCTTTAAGGAAGGCTGCAAGTACACCCGCAATCTTGAAACCGGAGTTGTCGAGGAAAAGGCTGAACCGGTGATTTCGGAGGAAACGTGCGAGAAATGCGGTCAGCCGATGCTGGTCAAAGATGGTCGCTATGGTAAGTACCTGGCCTGCTCCGGCTACCCGGCCTGTAAAAACATCCAGCCGCTCAACAAACCCAAGGGCACCGGCGTCACCTGTCCAGAGTGCAAGCAGGGGGAGCTGACCGAGAAGAAGTCTCGTTACGGCAAGCTGTTCTACTCCTGCAACCGCTACCCGGACTGCAAGTTCGCCCTGTGGGATGAACCGGTGCAGCAGCCCTGCCCCAAGTGCGGCTTTCCGCTGCTGGTTAAAAAGGTCTACAAGAAAAAGGGTGAATTCCTGAAGTGCCCCAAAGAGGGCTGCGACTACACTTCAGTATGATGCCCATTACCATCATCGGTGCCGGTCTGGCCGGGTGCGAGGCAGCTTGGGCTGCTGCAGAACGCGGCGTGACGGTTCGGCTGTACGAGATGAAGCCGCACCGTTATTCTCCGGCACATCAGTCGGAGGGGCTGGCTGAACTGGTCTGCTCCAACTCCCTGCGTGGTGCAGATCTCTCCAACGCCGTTGGTCTGCTGAAAGAAGAACTACGGCGTTGTGGTTCCCTGATCATGCAGGCTGCCGATGCCACCAGGGTTCCGGCCGGTGGTGCCCTGGCGGTTGATCGGGATCTGTTCTCGGCCTGGATAACCGAAAAAATTTCCTCTCACCCCAACATCACCCTGATCCGTGAAGAACTGTCCTGTCTGCCGTCTGAAGGATTGGTGGTAATCGCCTCCGGCCCGCTGACCAGCGATAGCCTGGCTGAGGAGCTGTCCCGTCTGGTGGGAGAACGGCTCTACTTTTATGATGCCATTGCCCCGATTGTCACGGCAGAATCACTTGACTGGTCAAAGATCTACGCCGCCTCCCGCTACGGCAAGGGGGATCCTGATGATTACCTCAACTGTCCCATGGATGGGGAGCAGTACACAGATTTTATTGCAGCCGTGAAGGCAGCTGAAAAGGTGGCCCCCCGCGAGTTTGAGAAGGTGGTCCACTTTGACGGCTGTATGCCGATTGAAGAGATGGCAGAGCGGGGTGATGAAACCCTGCGCTTTGGCCCGATGAAGCCGGTTGGCCTACCTGATCCGGCCACGGGTAAAGATCCGTATGCCGTGGTGCAGTTGCGGGCTGAAAATAATGATAAGACCCTCTATAACCTGGTGGGGTTCCAGACCAAGATGACCTGGCCGGAACAGCGCCGGGTGCTGCGGATGATCCCGGGGTTGGAGCAGGCTGAGTTTGTCCGCCTGGGGGTGATGCACCGCAATACCTTTATCAATGCCCCTTCCCTGCTGCTGCCGACCCAGCAGTTGAAAAACAACCCCCGCATCCTGTTTGCCGGCCAGATCACCGGGGTGGAGGGGTATGTGGAATCAGCAGGTTCCGGTTTTCTGGCCGGCCTGACCGTGGCTGCGCTGGCCACTAATCAAGACCCGGTCTTGCCGCCTCTGGAAACTGCGTTGGGTGCCTTGATTCACCATATTACCAATGCTGATGTCCGTCATTTTCAGCCGATGAATGTTAATTATGGTCTGTTCCCGCCGCTGGAAAGCAGGGTCAAGAAAAAGGATCGCAAGCTGCTGCTGGCAGAACGGGCGTTGGCAGTGCTGGACAGCTGGCACGCTGAAAAGCTACACTGAAAATATCTCTGACTGGTCAGACCAGTCAGACCAGTCAGATACTAAGGATGTTCACCATGTCCGACCCAACCCATGCCACCCTTGAGCGTATCGAAGAAGAACTGAAGAAATGTGTCAAGTGCGGTACCTGCCGTGCCAACTGTCCGGCTTTTACTGCCTTTCAACGTGAACCTGCCACGGCCCGGGGCAAACTGACCCTGGTACAGCACCTGCTGAAGGACGATATTGACCTGGATGACCAGACCTATCTGGCCATGTCCAAGTGTCTGTTGTGCGGCAGTTGTGTGGATCGATGCCCCAATAATGTCCCCACCGATGAGATCGTGATCGCTGCCCGGGAGGCGCTGGCACAGAAACGGGGTCTGACCACCTTTCACAAGGCTGTCGGTCAGGTGATCCAGAGCCGTACCCGCATGAAGCTTGGTGCCAAAGCTGCCTCGCTGCTGGGGCCGTTGTTTTTCAAAAAGGTGCCGGAAAACTCGGGGCTACGCCTGCGCTTTCCGCTGCCGTTTGTGGGCAACCAGCGCTATATCCCGGCCATTGCCAAGACTCCGTTCATGGAGCGCTACCCGGAGGTGATCCAAGGGCAACCGGGCAAGCCTCGGGTGATCTTCTTTGTTGGCTGCATGACCAACTTTGCCTATCCCCGGATCGGGGTGTCCACGGTCAAACTGTTAAGCCACCTGGGCTGTACGATCATCATCCCCAAAGATCAGCAGTGCTGCGGTCTGCCCGGCATGTCCGGCGGTGATATCGAGACGGTGCGTGACCTGGCTGAGCAGAACCTGGCCGCCCTTGAGCGGTATGAGGCCGATTATGTGATGAGTGCCTGTGCCAC
>CAZYMK010000044.1:0-8918 GCA_964648885.1 uncultured Geobacter sp.
TCAAGAAGAAGCACGTCAACTGGCAGCAGTCCTGTATCCGATTGACGGATATCCCGCCGGGATTGGGCATGACCTTGCGGAATGGCTTGATTCCAGCCAGCACAACGTAATCAATGAGCTATCAGTCCGCCTGATAGCAACACTACATAAGCAAGCCAACGGAGTTCGCTTGTTGCCAGTCGATGTAATCAGCAGTTGGCGTGGTTACCTCTATCGCGTGAATAGTGAAAACGGTTTCCTGTCCATCAGCATCGAACGTGATGGTATTGTTCTGTTAAGCGGTTCCGCTGCCGACTGTCTGCAATTTATCCACGAGACAGCGTAATCATGATGCCACTGCAACCTAATCAATCTCGTCGTCCGATGCTCTCAAAAGACAACTGAATCAGAAAGAAGAAGCGTGTGCCGGAGTAGACGGGCGAGTTTTTGGGTCGCTCTCCTCCGGCACTCGAACACCAAGAAAGGAATTCAATAATGGCACTTCAACCGCACAACTTAACCGATCTCGTCTGTGGTCCACTGAAACTGGTCGAACCAACCGACCAGCGCGACACGAACAAGTGCGTTATCTGGAAAGCGGAATGTATCTGCGGTCAGTTCGAGCACGGTTCGCGTGCCACACTGGAAAAGTATGCTGGTCACACCGGCTGCCCAGGTCATCCGTTCAAGGGGATGGAGAAGCCTGTTGACGGATTCCGCCTGCACCCTGACCAGAAAGGCACACTTGATCATGCAGCGGAGTTAGCGGATTGGGAGAACAGGAGAAACGCGGGTCAATCTGTAAGTCACGCTGATATGCAACTATCCACTGAAGGAAACAAGGCGCTCCGGGATCGCTTGGGACTTTCGGGTTATAAAACAGAAACTGTTACGTTGAATCAAGGCGTGTCGTTCATGGGGCGCGTTGCAGAGAAAGTGGTGTTCGCTAAGCAAGTCGCTGGTGACGACCGTGTACTGTTACACGTGATCTGTGCCTCAGATACTGGAAAACGCTCAATCGTCGCGTCGAGAAAGAAGATGCCGGAAGATGAGTGGCAATCTATCAAAGACGTGCTTGCTGGTATGGATATCAGCTGGCGGCATAGAGAGTTGAAGCAGGTGGCGGCGTGATTCTCTACTCTTACATCGTCAAGAAGCGGCATCTTACCGATGTTGAGAAGGAGTGTCTGTGCGGTCAGCGCGAGGTTGTTTCCTCGCTCTCACCACGTGAGTTCCGAGAACTGCATTGCGCGGATTTCCAGTTCCCGAACGGTGACACGTTTGTTCTGCAACCCAAGGCAGTTGATTTGGCGTCTGCAGTGGCCGTGGAGTGAGTGCGATGATGAAAACAATCACCGTTGAAACGCTCTTCGGTCCTGAACAGGTACAGGTTCCGCGTAAACCGATACGGTTCAAGCAGATAAAAGTGGTCATGGAGACGCTTGAAGTTCGTGAGGACGTTGCTGAATATCTGCCACCTGACCGGCAATACAATTCACCGGAACAGATTGCAGCACTATTCCAGTTTCTGACACGCGAGGCAAAGGAGTATTTCTTTACTCTGCATCTGGATGGAAAGAATCGGATTGCCTGCATCGACTGCGTATCAGTTGGCTCGCTGAATCAATCAATTGTGCATCCACGCGAAGTTTTCAAGACAGCATTGATCTCAAATGCAGCGGCCCTCGTGTTGATACATAACCACCCATCCGGTGATCCAAGTCCCAGTAGTGAGGATATTGCGATAACCAGACGACTGAAAGAGGCCGGTGATCTGCTGGGTATCAAGGTCATGGATCATGTGATCGTCGGTACGGATGGTATGGTGTCGTTGTTGGAGAGAGGGGTGATGTAGAGTGTTTTCTGTACGGTCCTGCCAGTACTCAAGCGTCACGAAAAAGGTTTATAACCTTCAACCTAGTATCAATCACGAGTGCTGCGGCACCAGTTTTATTTCAAGTTTGCAATTAACAGCAGCTGCATACTTACGGAGCATTTCCAGAGATGGAGAATGTCGGTGAGAACCGAGTGATGCTTCAACTCTTGCTAGCGACGGCTGTGAAACTCCCATTTTGGCAGCGACTTGCTCTTGCGTTAGTCCTGCTTGTTTGCGTGCTGAAAGCAGTGCATCCAAAGCAGCAAATTCATCCTCCAGAGCTTCCCATGCCTGCTTGAAACTTGGATCTTGCAGGTCTTTCTCCAATTTTTTCTTGGGGTGATACGAAACCGGATTATAGCTCATGATTGATGACCTCCTTCTGCCGAGTAAGCGCTATATTGAGTTCTCGTTTTGGTGTTTTGTCCGTCTTTTTGATGAAACTGTGCAAAATAACGATCTTTCTTCCAACAACAGTGCAGAAAAATACTCTTCCAATTCCTTCTTCTGCTTTCGCACGGATTTCAAAAAGACCATTGCCAAGTGCTCGTGTGTGCGGCATTCCAAGATTGGGACCATATTCTATCATGCGTATGGTTAATGCTCTAAACCTGGCACGCAAGCCAACAGGCCAAGCATCAAGCTCAACCTCGACAGCTTCATTGTAATATAAGAGCTGAAAAACCATAACTTCAATATACCATGAATGTTATAAAAATAAAGAACAATCGTACGGACAATTCATGAATAGACATAACCCACCTGAAAAGCTCGGCGGCTCGAAGCGGTGCTTGTTATGATTCTTTGTAAATAGCGTGCCGCGTTACCGTCTGATACTGAGAAACGCTGATAGGCTTGTAAAATTCCGCAGGAAGTTTATTCTTTGCCGTAGACTGTCTCTTTGCGGCTCTACCGTAACGTTGCATAACAAACTGATAGAAGTCGGCCACCTTGCGCCGCGCAGCAGCAGGTAGGAGTGAAAGATCAAGATTTTGTGCTGTTGCTTTCATGTGCGTACCTTCTTGAATTTTGTAGATAAAGTGAAGCAGCCAAAGGCAACGCAGCAGATACTAGATGACGTAGCAATACTAAAAAACTGCCTGAACGGCAATAGCTGTCATGAATCGTATCCATCGGTTCACTTGTCGGCCATGCTAAAGAACTGGCTCGTGAGGACAATGTGTCACTTAACCAGTTTATTGTAGTGGCGCTTGCGGAAAAGGTGTCTGCCCTGAAGACAGCGGCTTTTTTCCAGGAACGTGCTGCTCGGGCTGACCATGATAAAGCGATGAACATTCTTGATTCGGTGAAGAAGTTGTCACCAGTTCCGGGAGATGAATTGCCGCTTTGATTCTGAGTGGCGTGAACAGATCTGTGTTGAGGAACGTCTGTTGTAAAGGTTGCGACAGTGAGTGATTTAAGAACTTACATCGATAACAGGAAAAATCGCGATCCTGATTTCAGTGAAAACTATGATAATGGCTTTCAGGAATTTATGGTTGGGGAGGTCCAATCAGCTCTTGCTGAAGCTGACAATCCTGAAACCGTCTTCGTATCCCATGACGATATGCGTGAGTTATGGAATGTGAAAAGGCAGTTATTGGCTGAAGATTCAAGAAAGCTTACCGAAATTTGAAAAGCATATAAGTATTGGATGCCACTCAATAATAGGAAGCGTCTAATGTTATATGCTGCTTGGTATCTACAACCACGCGGCGGCTCATGGACTTCGCTACGCTACGCCTGTGCGCCACCGGCCCGTTGGGCGACAATTCTGGTCAAACTGGAGACGGTTAAATAACAGGAGGTAGCGATTGCCTGACAATGACAAGATGCTCCAAGTATTAGACAAATTTACAAATATTCTCTCTAAATGTGTTGTTTGGTTTTTTGGGGGTATGTCTAAAGACAATGGTAGAATTTTATATTCGATTGGATCTGGATTTATTGTAAGTTACTTGAGCAATAAATATCTAGTAACAGCTTTGCATGTGATAGACAAACTTAAAGCATATACCGCAAAGTGTATAAGCATTAATAATACAAATGTTGTTTTTAATATGGAAGGACTAAGTGATATCGACAATGACATAGTTGTATTTAAATTAACTGATAAATGGTTTGCAGATAATAATATAGATAATACATTTATATTTAATATGGATGACATAGATTTCAGTGGTGAAAGACTACTGTATTTTTTGCTTGGATATCCTTCGAGTAAGAACAAGATATATGGTATTGCTCCAAACTCAACAAGAGATCGTATAGTACTAAGTATTACTGCATTTAAATATGAAGATGATATCTGTAAAATTACAAATATAAAATCGCCAATACCATTTTTATATGATCACGATAAAATTCTTGATTCAAAATTACAACAATATACTAACCCACCGGATTTGCATGGAATGAGCGGTGGTCCAGCAATTGAATTAATCCATACCCAGGATGAAGGGTTGCAGGTTAGACTTATTGGCATTATTACAGAATGGTATAAAAACGAACGAATAGTTATTGCAACCGAATCAATCAAAATCATAGATCTGATTACTAAGCTAGAGAGTTACGATTGACGTTACCCCCAGCAACTGAACCATTGCCAGCTTAGCGATTTCGGTCTAGAACTCCCGGAGGATACAGTGACGTTATCCCCTCGAACTATTCCAGAGGGTAATAACCGACAGCCTTGAAACGATGAAAATCGTAAAAAGTCTGCCTAAATTGGATATTTAATCTGAACTCAGCTTTAAAACAAGGAACTACTGATGAGAATAAAGCTCCACAAAACATCAAGCGTCGAAAAACTTACCTCTCCAATGACCGGCAAGGAAATCGAGTTTTCGATTCGTGCCTACTGCCCGAAGTGCGGGTGCTTAGTTTCACACGCGTCGATAAAAGCTGTCGAGAAAGCCATTGCCGCATTTGAACGCTGCAAGAAATGCGGATGCACTGAAGTCGATGTCAAGTACACCGCCGTTGAGGAGTTTGTTGCATAACCTTGATCTGTGTTTAACTTTTTTGATGTACAGGTGATATCTGCATGGCTAAGACGAATCGAGACGATTTTCCACCGATTGTAATCCGTAAACTTAAAGAGCGTTATAACCTCCTCTGCAGCAATCCTGATTGTAGGGCGACAACTTCTTGCCCACATCAACATGATGATGAAAAAAGCGTTTGCATCGGTAAAGCTGCCCATATCTGCGCTGCTGCTCCCGGCGGTCCTAGATACGACATAATGATGACTCGGGAGCAGCGTCGCGGTATCAATAACGCGATCTGGCTTTGCGGTCCATGCGCAGATAAAATAGACAAGGATGAAAAAGCGTACCCTAAAGAACTTTTGCATCAATGGAAAGAAGCGGCGGCGGCTTCATTAATTGATGGGCTCGGTAAAAAGCTCCCGAATAATTCAGACGCTGTTGACACTCTGATGATGGCCATGACTGGAGCTTCAAAAACGACTCTATTGAGCGCAGTTCCGAATGTCTGCTCGGCCACGTCGCAATCCTTAGAACAACTTGACCCCCGTTTTACTGTAAAAACCTCATTTCATAACAACTCAACTGAATTCACTATATTTCCTAAAGAAAACGTGAACTTTAAGCTGAAGGTTAATCAAGATTACAACGAAGAATTTAGCAGGAAATTCAGAAATTTGATGCAGGCTGGTGAACCGCTTGAAATTGATTCTCTAGCGATCATGTTTGAAGGATCACGTTTACTAGAATTCATCACTGAGGATTCTAAAAAAGGTAAATTGATACTGTCTAGCACGCTAAAAAAATCAAGCGTTCAAAAAATAATCTTACGTGATTCTGAAACAAGTGAATATTTTTATATAGATGATATTCACGGCGAAATTTCTGCCGGAAGTGAGTCTTTCCGCTTTACCGGAGAAACATACGGCGGGATGATAAAACTTAATTACACATGTAAGCTCGAGCTTAACAACACCGGCCCTTTAGATTTTACGTTAAATATAGACACCGACAAATGGAGATCTCATTACATAGGAGTGTTACCGTATTTCGACAAAATCAGAAAACTATTCAAACTCTTAAATAGCAATTGCGAGCTAAAGACTACGCTTGAAATGGATGGTGTCACAATATTCACTGCAACCGCCCCAGAATTCAAGCCCAAAGAAAATACTCACTATTACGCAATGTTCTGTGATTATCTACATTTGGCTAATGCCGTTCTCAGCAAATTTGATAAGAAGGTGATATTCGACTCAAGCATAACTTACACACGCGATATGCATGAACGTCTGCTTTTGTTAAATGCAACGTTGAACGGTGAATATATAGCAACTGAGGACATCGGATCTAACGCTACTTGTACCCTCACAGCAGAGGATGATCTCACAAATATTCACCTCATTTCCGAGGCGATAACCGAGCCGAGAGAGATAAGATTTGAACAGTGCTCGGGTGAGGTACTAGAATTATTCGGTGAAACAATACAATTACCTAGAAGTTACGTCGTTATCACGAATGTATCCCCGTTACTCAACGTAAAACTGGAAAATATTCAACCCGGCGACGAAGTTTTCGTCGAATGGGTTCCTCAAGAGGGTTGCCAGGTTATTACAGGATTTCTAGAAGAATGATTTTATTCGTTTCACGCTAACGATAGATTAAGGAAGCAAATTATGGAAATTGTAACTAGCTACGCTGTAAAAACTTTCTTTCCTAATACGTCGTTCACGCAGATTTATTTTGAAGCTATAGCTAACGCTTTTGACGCTAAAGCGGATGAAGTGAAAATTACTGTTTTTTCTGACGGTGATATAAGCCCAGACTATCTTGAGATAAGAATATCCGATAATGGGCAAGGTTTCACTGATGAACGTTTTCAGCGCTTTCGACGTTTGCAGGAACCGAAAGATAGATATCATAAAGGGTTAGGTCGACTTGTTTATCTTCAATATTTTTCGAATGTGAATATAGAGAGCGTGTACGGTACTAAAAAGAGGAATTTCATATTTTCTGAAGCGTTTCATGGAGATTCTGAGGTGACTGATGCGTTACCTTCTGACGCTCCGGAAACTCATCTCCGATTCAGCGGTTTCCTCGGAAATCGCTTGAAGAGCTATGATGATGTTAAGCCAGTTATTATTAAGCAGAAGTTAATTGAACATTTTCTCCCTCTTTTCTACAGTAGAAAAAAGACGGAAGTACCGTTTAAAATTACTATCGAGTTACAAACTGAAGGTAATAAACAAAAAGAATTTTACCCAGATATTCAGACAGTGACGTTAAATGATGTTCCGCAGTTCGAAACTTTAACATTTCAGGACTTGAGTGTTCACGCTTTTGCTGAAATATCAATGTCATACACTCTACGGCATGGAGTCGGGGAAAATCAATTTTTAACCGCCGCCTGTATCGACGGACGTACAGTACCGATTAAACTCCTTCAACCGTCTGCCATCCCACCGAATCATTCGGCTATTTTTCTTTTTGAATCAGATTTATTCACCGGTAAGTCGGACAGTTCAAGGCAACGCCTTGTTTTACCCGATAGCATTCCAGAAATTTCACTCCACCGCTTACTTCGTCGCCAGTTATCAGCGGTTTTAAATGATAAATTTCCTGAGATAGAACAGAAGAACGCAAAAACACGCCAATATTTTGAAGATCGATATCCGCATCTGACCGGTCTCTTTGATGAAAATGCTGTCGGCATAATCGATAAGGATGAAGCGATAGAACAAGCTCAGCGCCGTTTTTTAAAACAGCAGAAAGAAGTTTTAGAGAGCGACTCAATGGATGACGCAACTTTCGAGAAATCGTTGGAAGTTTCGTCAAGAGCTCTAACGGAATACATCCTCTACCGAGAGTTGATCATAAAACGCTTAAGTGAAACCAAGCCGGAAGACAGAGAAGACATTATTCACAATATTATTGTTCCCAAGTACCGCAGGTATGATGAAGAAAATATGTTGTCAGGTATCTACAGCAATAACGCGTGGTTACTCGATGATAAATACATGACTTTCCGGACTATTTTAAGTGAAGCCAAAATGAAAGAAGTTATAGCGGCTATTACTTTAGATGAAGACGTTGAGGACGATGGTCGGCCAGATATATCAATGATATTCTCTTCAGATCCAGACTTAGTTGAGAAGGTAGATGTTGTCGTCGTCGAACTGAAACGCCGGACAGTCGATGATAAAGAAAATCTTTATGCAGCAACACAGTTAGTAAAAAGAGCGAGAAAACTGATAGATCATTGCCCAAATATACAGCGGGTCTGGTATTTTGGAGTAATTGACATTGATGATGAATTCGCTCAAACACTAACTGACATGAGATGGACACCTCTGTTCTCAAAAGGGAAAGTTTTCTATCAAGATTTCCAAGTAAAACGCTCGGACGGTGTACCTGTCCCAACACCGGTTTGCCTGTTGTCGTTTGACGCTATTATTAAGGATGCTGCCAGCCGGAATCATACTTTTTTCGAACTCTTAAAAAATGATATTAAAAAATCACGTACAAAAAGTGATGCTTGTTAAGAATCCGCTTTATTTATAGTATCAGCGAAATCGTTGTTAGTCGATAAAGCCTAACTCGACAAAGCAAAAAATTGGTTCAACCAAGGCCTTGGACGCCGACCGGGGGGGGGGGGCCAACTCGTTATGCGAAGGAGTTGTCATGAAAGAAGAAGTTATTATTTCACTCGCTGCACTACTAGTATCTATTTTGACCCTTTTGTACACGCTTTGGTTAAACAACAGGATGAATAAGAACAATGCAATGTTCCATAATTTAACTACTATAATTGATGTTGAAGCAAAGATTGCAGATGTGCCAACAGTGCTTAAATTTCACAACTTGGACCCCGTAGAACTAGAAAAAAATGGATTAGAAGCGGCGGAATTTGCGTACCTACTGACAAGTTTTACTGCAGGTGGCATATATTATAAGACATTTTATCCTGATGATGACAAACCATTTGGTGAAGGGTCTTATCGCTATATCATGTGTACATCTGAGGCAACAATAAAGGCATGGCCACTACTTAGAAACTTCATTACCAACACGAATTA
>CAZYMK010000044.1:8928-15887 GCA_964648885.1 uncultured Geobacter sp.
TAAGAAAAAAATTGAAAAAACAATTGAATTAGCAACTACATCAAAAGCATAACATAGCCGCCTCCCCCCATGACGGGTGTGCACCAGCAGGAACACACGGTCTACGCTACGCTCCATCGGTGCGCCTTGTGACGTTGAGCAAAGGGGTTAAATATGATCAGTGACTGGATTGATGACTTTGAGAAAGTAAATAGAAATGCGCTATCTGTCGAGTGGTTCGTGTCACCGCTTGAGTACTTTTGGCCTGATGGAAAACAATTATTCGACAAGATATTTTCTTCTCCGAGTAGTCCGCATACAACGTTTGATGAAATGGTTGCTCCGACCATATACAAGACGTCAATGCAAGCCGACTTCCGAGCCAAAATGATGGTGTTGGCATTTATGAGGCAGGACATCGCCAAGTCTTACGGAGTCGAAATTGAAAGCGGACTTATGCATCTGTACCGGCTTGATTTCATCTCTTGCTTGTCGCAATGGATTTATGTAATTGAAGGATATTGCAGAAAGCTATTTTCTGTTACTTCCCTTCAGAATGCCAAATCTAATTCATGGATTATTCCTACATCCGGCGAGTTGACGCTTAACAGATTGATACAAGCATTATCCAATTCATTGGCTAACTATTTAGATGGAGTAATGTTTAGAAGCACGTCAGATTTCCATATTGAACGACTAAACAGGCATCTGCTCCTTCACGGAAACGTTCAAAACAAAAATTTCTTCAATCAGAAGAATTGTTTGCTGTTAATGTTTGCTTTGGATGCTCTAGTCGTGATTGAAATGGTAAAGAATGGAGATTTTCCGCAAGTCTTTAACCTGCGAGAGGACGAAGACAAACGAATTGAGTTGCGGAAGCATCTCTATATCAAACAAATTGAGCACGCATTTCAAGATGAGAACCTACTAAAGATGGAGATTCTAAAGGAACATTTATAGCATGAAAGAATCGGTCATGCCCAACACGATGTTAGACCGGTCAAGCCGCTCACCTGCCGCCCCCGTTATCACAAATCTTATTGCCAAAACCAAGTAACTGTTGTTAGATTCCCGTATGTGACTCCTGCTTTGGGATTCAATCTCAGCTCTTTCTAAACATCCTGAATTATTGACTGTATTTGCTGTACACCTGTTGGGTATACTGAGCGGTACAATATCCGGTATACTGGAACCGTAGAGTTCAGTGTCGGACGCGAAATTTCTCAATAGGTTCAATTATCTGATTGGTGTTTGTGGTGGTTCGATTGTGCGTCTTCCCCTCCCACCGCCTCCACCAATTTTAAAAGGCAACCTCTCAATATCTTGAGGTTGCCTTTTTGTTTGCCTGCTGCCGGTTTACTGCTGGTGACAAGCCCCAGTCAAACGGACATCTCTGTTTTTTCAGCGATATCTGGCTCCCAACAATTCCGGGATCATTGCCTTTTCCTCTTCAATCCATTTGATTGATTCAGCAACCACCAGCTCAGTTTCTTTCAGAGCCTTTTTTGGTGTGTTGCCGTGGGTGATAAGCGAAGGAAATTCAGTGCGGCCAGGCAAGGTGTGTCTGATCTTCTTCAGATCATTCAATCCAGTAGGTTTATTTGCTGGCTGGGTAAGACACGAAAATCAGGCAGCCAGAGCAATCGGCTGTACCTGCCTGATTCTACGGGCCATTGTCTTTTCAATTACCTTCAGGTCATAGCTGGCCTGCAGGTTCATCCAGTATTGCGGGGTCTGGCTGAATGCCCTGGCAAAGAGTATGGCAAGTTCAGCAGTGACAGGACGCTTGCCATGCACAACATGGGAAATACGCATAGCTGATACCCCGATTGATAGCGCAAAGGCGTTCTGAGAAAGATGCAGTTCTTCCAGGAGCTCTTTCAGGTATTCCCCCGGATGTATGGCCGGAAGCCCGTTCTTGTTTGCCATGGTGTTCTCCAGTTCTTCAGTGATAATCTACGATCTCAACGTCATAGGCATGGCTGTTCTCAAAGATGAAGCAGATTCGCCACTGGTCATTGATCTTGATGCTCCATTGTCCTTTACGGTCACCAGAAAGCGCCTCAAGGTGATTTGATGGCGGCAAGCGTAAGTCCTCAACAACTGTTGCACTATCAAGCTGATTCAAACGCATGGCAGCCCGGTTTATAATTGCAGGCGGCAGATGCTTTGATTTGCCTGTTTCAAAAAACTTCTCAGTTGCTTTATCGGTAAAGCCCTTGATCATGGGTGCACTGTAAACAATATGTTTATTTCTGGCAAGCTGAAACAGGTTGCTACGCCTTGCCTTCAAGGTACTTTAGGGAACCGGGACAGTTATTCGACACCCCTGAGCCGCATGTTGAGCGGAGTCGAAACCGTCGGAGTCGAAGGGAATGTGCTCAGAATGCTGCAGAGCGGCAATCTGAGAGAGCTTGACCGCTTTCGCTTTGCACTACTGGCGCTGCTTGCTATAGTAGCCATCATTACAAAACGGGACAGGATAGGGCTTCAACCTCACTCGACAAGATGAGCACGTCCTTTGAGTGTTTCTTTGGCTTGATGTGTGAGCAGGGATGTCAGAGGGTAGCCACCTGGTCAGGTAAATCACGAAGGGAAACGGGAGCTGAAAAAATGTTGATGCCATTGGTGGCAATAGTAATTGGTCTGGCGCTGCTGGTCTGGAGTGCCGATCGTTTTGTGGATGGGGCGGCTGCCACGGCGCGGCATTTTGGCATGCCGTCGCTTTTGATTGGTATGGTGATTGTGGGGTTCGGCACCTCTGCGCCGGAGATGGTGGTGTCGGCGATCTCCTCCTATCAGGGCAATCCCGGGCTTGCCTTAGGTAACGCCTATGGTTCCAATATCACCAATATCGCGCTGATCCTGGGGTTGACTGCCCTGATCAGCCCGATTACGGTGCATTCGCAGGTGCTGCGTAAAGAGTTGCCGATTCTGGCCCTGGTGACCTGTTTTGCGCTGGCACTGATGTATGACCGGGAGCTGACACGGTTTGACGGTTGGTTGCATCTGGCGGTCTTTACCGGTTTGATGGGCTGGACGATCGTTCAGGGTATGCGACAGCGACATGATGCCTTGGGCGATGAGGTTGAGGAGGAGTTGGCGGTACATCCGATGCCGCTCAATCGTGCGTTGTTCTGGCTGCTGGCAGGGCTGGTGCTGCTGATCGCCAGTTCGCGGCTGCTGGTCTGGGGGGCGGTTGACATTGCCCATCAGTTGGGGGTGAGTGATCTGATTATTGGCCTGACCATTGTGGCGGTGGGCACCTCGTTACCAGAACTGGCCTCTTCGCTGATTGCAGTGCGCAAGAACGAGCATGATATTGCCCTGGGCAATGTGATCGGCTCCAACCTGTTCAACACCCTGGCAGTGGTGGGCATTGCCGGTACCATCCATCCGCTGTCGTTTGATCAGGTGGTGGTTTCGCGGGATATGCTGCTGATGGGGATTCTGACTTTGCTGTTGTTCCTGTTCTGTTACGGTTTTCGCGGTCCTGGACGGATCAGCCGGTTTGAAGGGGCGACATTGCTGGCTGTCTATATCGGGTATACGGCCTATCTGATTTCAACTGTGTTTGCTGCTGCCGGGTGAATTGATGGCTTTATGGACAACCTGCGGAAGCTGTGGTAGAGGAGCGGTATGGAACAGATAGCCATTTTTGCCAAGGTACATGATCCCCGTTGTCAAGGGGTTGCCACTGAACTGATCAGCTGGCTGGAACAGCGCGGTTTCCGTCCCCTTGTGGAGGCCCATCTGGCCCGGCATATCGGCAGCGAGCTCGGCGTGTCAGAGCAAGAAATGCGGGAACTGGCCGCGCTGGTGGTGGTGCTGGGCGGGGACGGCACCCTGATCTCGGTTGCCCGTCTGTTCAGCGGACGCCAAGTGCCGATAGTGGGTGTCAATCTGGGCAGCTTGGGTTTTTTAACCGAAATTACGGTTGAAGGACTCTACCCGGTCCTTGAGCAGTGTCTGGCCGGTAATCATAACGTAACCGAACGGATGATGCTGGATGTGACCGTCACCCGTGGCGAGACGGAGATCGCACGCTGCGAAGTCTTGAATGATGCGGTGATCAACAAGGGGGCCATTGCCCGGATTATTGAGCTTGAAGCCCGTGTTAACGAGAACTTTCTGACTACCTACAAGGCCGATGGCCTGATTATCTCCACCCCTACCGGTGCCACCGGCTATTCACTCTCTGCCGGAGGCCCAATTGTCCAGCCGTTGATGCACTGCGTGTTGATCACTCCCATCTGCCCCCATACCCTGACCAACCGCCCGATCGTTATTTCGGATGAATCAATCATCAGGCTTGTGGTCAAATCATCCTTTGACGAGATGGTCTACCTGACCCTTGACGGTCAGGTAGGGGTTGAGCTGCAGGAAGGGGATTGCATTGAGGTGCGCCGTGCCGAAACGACCACGGTACTGGTCACTTCACCCGAGAAAGATTATTTTGCGATCCTGCGTACCAAGCTCAAGTGGAATGAACGCTGACCCGCCATGCTGACCGAACTTTCCATCCGCAATGTTGCCATTATTGATCAACTGCACCTCTCCTTTGGGCCGGGCCTGAACCTGCTGACCGGCGAAACCGGCGCCGGTAAATCAATCATCATCGATGCCTTGACCCTGGTCTGTGGTGGCAGGGCATCGGCAGATCTGATCCGGACCGGCGAGGAAGAGGCAACCGTCGAAGCGCTGTTTGATCTGACCCGCCTGTCCGGCATACAGGATGCTCTGCGCTCGGCCGGTATTGATGCCACCGACGAGCTGCTGATCAAGCGTTGTCTCAGCCGTTCAGGCCGCAACCGGGTCTTTATCAACGGTTCGCTGGCAAGCCTGTCCCAGCTTTCGGAGCTTGGGCGACAGCTGGTGACCATACATGGCCAGCATGAATCACAGGCATTGTTACGCCCTGATTACCACCTGATCTTGCTGGACGCCTTTGCTGACGTTGCGGGGGATCGCCGACAGTTCAGTACCACCTTTGAACAGTGGCGTCAGCTAGGAGAACGGCTGGCCCATTTTGATGAGCAGGAGCGGGACACGGCCCACCGGATTGACCTGCTGGCCTACCAGGTTGATGAGATTACAGCGGCCGGTCTGAAGCCTGATGAAGAAGAGCAACTGGATGAGCAGTACCGCCTGCTGTCCAATGCCGAACGTCTGTCCTCCCTTACCGGCGGTGCGTACGAGGCGCTTTATGGCGGAGATCACGCCCTGCTTGGCGAACTGAAGAGGGTTGTTATTGCCCTGCGTGAGGCGGTTGCCGTTGATCCGTTGCTTGGCCCGGTACAGGCAACACTTGATGAGGGGTATCTGCAGCTTGAAGATGCAGCCCTGCAGCTGCGTGATTATGCCTCACGGATTGAGGCGGACCCGGAGCGGCTGCAGGTGGTTGCCGACCGGCTGGACCTGCTGGTGCGGCTGAAACGTAAATATGCGCCCACGGTTGCGGAAGTCATCACCCTGGGTGCCGTCCTTGAACAGGAACTGAGCGACCTGCGCAGCCGCAGCCATTCACGGCTTGAGCTTGAGCAAGAGCTGGCAGAGCAACGGAGCAGACTGGACCGGCTTGGTGCGGCCTTACGTGAAAAACGTCAGGCTGCAGCCGTTGTGCTTGAACAACGGCTGGGCCATGAAATTCAGCAGCTGGCCATGCAGCATGCCGTGGTCAAGATTACCTTTGAGCACCTTGACGAGCCCAGATCCAACGGTTTTGAGAGGGTCGAGTTCCTGTTTTCGCCAAACCCCGGAGAGCCTGTCCGTCCATTGGCAAAGGTTGCCTCAGGGGGAGAACTTTCCCGCCTGATGCTGGCCTTCAAACAGGTATTACCGGAGGGTGAAGCGCCAACGCTGGTGTTTGATGAGGTGGATACCGGCGTCGGTGGTGCGGTTGCCGGTGTGGTGGGGCGCAAGTTGAAACAGGTGGCAACAGACCAGCAGGTTTTCTGTGTGACCCACCTGCCCCAGGTTGCTGCTTGGGCAGCGCAGCATCTGCGGGTTGAAAAACGGGTTGAGAACGGCCGGACCATTACCTCCGTTCAAGCGCTTGATCAGGATGAACAGATACTGGAGATAGCCCGTATGCTGGCCGGTGAGCAGATTACTGATGCAGCCAAAGGCCATGCCCGTGAGTTGATTACCCAGGCAGTGCTGCCATAGTGACAAAACGCTGTCACTGAAACAGGCTTGACAGCAGATCTGTATCTGTGCTTTTATTTGAGCCTATGAACTCCTTTTATCGTTTTGCATCTTTTTTCGGGTTTTTCTGGTACGGCTTTTATTTTACGCCGTCTGCCCGGGCAAGGGTGTACGCGGTTTAGGAGCAAAAAAACCGATTACACAACCAAAAGCCGGGGCAGACGAAAGAGTCTCCCCGGCTTTTTTCGTTTAACGTGGTAGAAACGATACAAGGCCGGGGGGGCTCCTCCAGGCCTTGTTGCTTTTGGGAAAAAGGAGCGAAAAATGATCATCGTCATGAAGGCAGGGGCTGGCAAGAAAGACAGGGATGAAGTGGTGAAACGGATTAAAGAGCTGGGCTACAAGCCCCATGTGATTCATGGCACCACCCGGGATGTGATTGGTGCGATCGGCGATGAGCGCGGCAAGCTGGTGCTGCAATCGCTGGAGAACATGCACGGGGTTGAAAACGTCGTGCCGATCCTGCAACCGTACAAACTGGCTTCCAGTGAGGTGAAACCGGAGCCCAGCCAGGTTAAGGTTGGCGATACGGTTGTGATCGGCGGTAGCCAGGTGGTGGTGATGGCTGGGCCCTGTGCGGTCGAAGGGGAGGCGCAACTAATCGAAACCGCCCGGATCGTCAAGTCGGCAGGGGCGGTTATGCTGCGAGGCGGTGCTTTCAAGCCGCGAACTTCCCCGTATTCTTTCCAGGGAATGGAAGAAGAAGGGCTGAAGCTGCTGGCCAAGGCCCGCGCAGAGACCGGACTGCCATTTGTAACCGAGGTGATCAACCC
>CAZYMK010000045.1:0-15811 GCA_964648885.1 uncultured Geobacter sp.
GTGCAGCTTTCTATGTTATGTTCTACAGAGAGCTTTGGGATACGGAAGAGGGGGACCATGGACACCGTGAATAACAGATTTGGTGATTACAAGGTTACCTTTGGCAGTCTGGTGATGCCGAAGAGAAAGGCTCTCACGTCATCTCACCTGCCTGGAGGCCAACGGGTGTGAGGAATGTCGGGGTGGAGTGAACAGCAAGCGTACTTTGTACGGGCAAGCAGAAGGAGCTACGAAGAAGCAAAGAAGGAGCAACCGCGCTGCCTGGTCGGCCTCAGCGACATATCCGCCCGCAGGTGCCTGAAAGGGCAAAACATGCAGTACATGATGACTTTTACCATTCCTTTCCACCGTTTACAGGAAATGGAAGGGAATGTTACCGGGAGCTTTCTTGAAGGCAGTACCTGGGCTGATGTTATCGCATGAACATGATTTCTCATGATTTTTGACGGTGCCTCAGGGAATATCCGGTTTAATCCCTATGCATCGAGCTGGCAATGAATTCGGCAAATGGCTTTATTTCTCCAAGCGAACTTGCTGCTTCCAGGGCAGCCATGTAATCACTTTGCTGCTCAATTCGGATTACCGTCCACGGATACCCGCCAGACGCCAGCATGGCATTCATCAGAAACCGCCCCAGTCTGCCATTGCCGTCAAAATAGGGATGGGTGTACACAAAAAGAAAATGTCCCAGAACAGCTCTTACTGCTGCGCTGGGCTCAGCCTCCAGCAGGTCGCACAGTTCCGGCATCATGTCGCGGATTGCATCCTGTGAAGGTGGAACATGGGTTGCTCCCCTGATAAAAACCTTATCAGTTCTGTAACCAGCCAGATCCGTCGGCTTGAGAAAACCAGCATCGACATTGGGTGAGAAAAGCTTGCGATACCATGAAGCGTGATCCTGCCGGAAAACAGCGCCAGGGCTTGCTCCTGCTAAAATACTTTTGATCGTATTTTTGACCTCATTATGAGCAAGCCAGTACCCATGTGCAGCCATGGCATTTTTCATTTCCGCATCAGAGTCATTACTGTCAGGATTCCAATTCCCGGTGGCGACCTTTTGAATAAGCTCCGGAGTGACTCGATACCCCTCAATGGAGAGAGAGTGATAGGCATCGGTCTTGTAGTTTTCTTCAACTACATTCATAAACTTCTCAATGTCAGTCGGGATGCCAGGTTCAGGCGGAAAACAGCTGGAAACGGTCTCTCGCATGGATTGCCACATTAAGCGCATCCGCAGTACATAAGGCGATTGCGCTCTGGTGAATGCCAGAGTCGGCGGTGCTACACAGAATGGATTTGTCTCGTTGACCACATATCCTGCTGCTCTCATGGTTGCCAGCACATTGTCCGCCAATTCTTCACGCCCCGAAGCCCGCAAAGCCCCGACAAGGCGCCCGGCAACAATGCTGTGCCCACCTTCAAGCAGTTCCCTGTTGAGATCTGACGCGTCCCGCAACAGATGCAGTGCGATATGAGCATCTTGGGCATAGGTTGTAAAAAAAGCTTCCGGCACACGGACAAGAGCTACCGGAAGTGTCAAAACCCGGATTCGCTCCACTATCTGGATTTTAACGGCAGGAACAAAATCCTTTGCCTTGTAGTCCAGGACCGAGCAATTATCAGGCAGCCTCAACAGGCCATTTTGTCCAAGCGGAGAATGGATCACAACCTGCTGCGGCGTCATAGTCCTTCCCGAATGCAAAAATAATGAGTATTCAGCTGAAACATGCCATTGTTCACCAAACCGCTCAGTGCAATAGCCCTGGATGAAGTCACGCATCGCAGCGTACCAGGGCGTGCTTTCACCGATCTCTTCGCTAGGCCGGCAGGGCATATACCACCCTTTGACAATCGGTCGCAGGAAACCATTCTTGACTAGACTTTCCCGCTGTATTCGTGTCAAATCACTCGACTTTATGGCGGTTTTACCGTTGTCCTGCAACCTCTTCAGGGCTGTCAGAGCGTCGGAAAGCTTTCTTTGTACCGGAGTTGTAGTCATTGCATATTCTCTTTTATAGCTAAATTATTGCGTTTCACAATAGCTAGACTATTGTGTGTTGTCAACGCTAGATTATTGTGTTTTGTCGCGGCAAGATTATTCTGCGCTTGATATCCTCCCGCCCTGAAGAACAGACCTGAATCGCCCGCCCCAAGATGAGAGTAACCTGAGTAACGCACCCGTTCAGACGGACTTTTTCTGCCTGTTTATCTTCTTTCCCGCTTCCCGCAAAAAAAATATCTGAACATAAACCAAGGACGCTCTTTGGGGAGGGTCGCCTGATATCCTGGTCGTGACACTAGAGAAATTGTCTGATTATGACCAAGGAGGCCATCATGAGCTACTCGACCAGTAAGCAACGCAAGTATCCGGCAGCAACAGCAGAAGCCAGGCAGGAACGCCAGTCACGCCAGGTTGCGGAAACTAGCCAGCCTGACGAGCACTATGGCGTATTGCCGGACCTTTTGGCAGCGTTATAATTTACACTTGCATTTTACAGTATAACTGCACTATAAAAGCTCATGGAGGAACGGAATGGAAAAATACACGTTCAATGAGCTCTGTTCCCTGGTGGAGCTGCCGATCCGCACGGTACGCTTTTACGTCCAGAAAGGTCTGGTCAGCCCGCCGGAAGGTTCCCGCAAAGGGGCCTACTACACCAGCCATCACCTTGACCAGTTGCTGGCCATCCGTAAATGGCAGCGGGCCGGACTGTCCCTTGAACGGATCAGGGAGCTTTTATTTGAAGGAACGGTTGAACCGGGCGAGCTGCCACCGCCACGGGGCCGCAGACCGGGAGATATCGAAGTATGGAGCAAGCTGTACATCAAGGATGGCCTTGAGATTCATCTGGAACCAAAGATGGCCGGGATGTCGCCGGAACAAGTGCGAGAGTTCTGCCGGCGGGTCATGGCGTGTGCTGAAGAACTGAGCGGGGGAGATCATGGAAACTGAACGGTATGCTGAACTGAAGGGAAACGGAACAGAGCAGCCGGTATTTGAAGGGGTGCAGGTGCAGGCTGCATTGCAGGAGACCCTGGCCATCACCACCATTACCCAGTCGTACCGGAATGCGAGTCCTACAAACATCGAGGCAGTCTATACCTTCCCCCTGCCGCTGGACGCCGTGCTGCTGGAGATGGCCGTTACATTGGGGGACAAGACACTCAAAGGGACGGTCCTGCCAAAGCAGGAAGCCGAAGAACAGTATGAAGAGGCGATTACCGACGGCGATGCTCCGGTCATGCTGCAGAATGAACAGCCCGGCATTTACACCATGAACGTCGGCAACCTGCTGCCGGGGGAAAAGGCGCAGATATGCATCCGCTACGGCATGTTCCAGCGCTGGCAGGGCGATACGCTGCGCTACCACCTGCCAACCACCATCGCACCGCGGTACGGATCAGCGGAGCAGGCAGGACTGTTACCCCATCAGGAGCCGGAGACCAGTCTTCTGGCAGAGCATCTGTTCACCTTTGACCTGAAGGTGTGCGGTCTTTTGAGCAGCATGGCCATCGAATCACCCAGCCATGAGATTGCTGTCCTGCGTAACCAGGAGGGTGCGGAAAGTCAGGTCAGCCTGGTACAAAAAGCAGCCTCCATGGACCGGGACGTGATCATCACCATCAAGAAGACCTGCCGGCAGGCTGACGCAGCACTGATGGAGCGGGATGGTGACGAGTACCTGGTCTGGGCAAGCTTCCAGCCGCAGTTTGAGCTGGCAGAGGATGCCACTGCCCGCAGCGTCAAGATCGTGGTGGACTGTTCCGGTTCCATGGCCGGAGACTCCATTAATCAGGCGCGGGAGGCACTCCTGCGGATGCTTGATGAACTGCGGCCCCAGGACTGGTTCAACATCGTTGCCTTTGGCAGTACCGCAACACCGCTCTTTAATGCCCAAGCTCGTGCCAGTGGTGAGTCTCTGGCCTACGCCCGCGGCTTCCTGAAAAAGCTGGATGCCGACATGGGTGGCACCGAGATCGGCAAAGCCCTGGAGATGGCCGTGCGGCTGCGGTGTCCGGAAGATCTGGAGCAGAATCTGCTGCTGATCACCGATGGTGAGATCTGGGAGTGGGAGAGGGTTATGGCCAAGGTAGCAAAGTCGGGGCACCGCTTCTTTACGGTCGGGGTAGGGAGCTCCGTATCCGAGGCGTTTGTCCGGAACCTGGCGGACCGCACGGGGGGCTCATGCGAACTGGTATCACCCAACGAAAACATGGCTGACCGGATCCATCGCCACTTCAAACGGATTGCCACTCCGCGTACAACTGCCAGTCATCCGGTCTGGCCACTGCAGCCGGTCAGGGTTTTTCCTGAATCGATGCCCACCATCTACGATGGTGACACCTGCAACCTCTTTGCCTGGTTTGCCGAACCTCCCGTTGGTAACGTCAGCCTGAACATCTCGTTACCGGACGGTTCAGGACAGGTGCTGACTGCAGCAGTAAACCAGACGATGGAAGGTAGCGAGCGAGAACCGGTTGTGGCACGCATGGCTGCTGCCCTCAAGCTGCGCGAGATCACCGAAGAGAATGACGGTCAGGCGTTGGCAGTCAAGTACCAGCTGATAAGCCGCTGGACCAACTATCTGGCGATCGTCGTGCGGGATGAAGATGGCAAGGCCGTAACCCTGCCGGAACTACACAAGGTTCAGCAGATGCTGGCAGCCGGGTGGGGTGGGACGGGCACGGTTCTGTATTCGTCATCAGTACCGGGTATGGCGACGGACATCCCTTGTTTCCTGCGGGCACACGCTCCTGTTGCGGCTGCGCCTGCAAGAAGAATGAAATCATGGTTCCGTGAAAATTTTGTAGAAGAATCACCAACCGTGTATGAGCCGTCAGAACCACTCTGGATCTGGGAAGTAACTGATAGTGACGATATGAACAAATTCGTCGGATTACTTGATGAAGTGCTGAGCACCGGCATGATGCCGAGCACCATCAATCTGCCCCTTTTGCCGCAGAGGATAGCGGAATTACAGCAGGGGATGGTGGCGGAAGGAATCAATGAGCAGGTGGTCGTAACACTTTTTCTGCACTTCCTGGCAGGTTCACCCACAGGGAAGGACAGGCTTTCACGTCAGTCACAACGGGTTATACAGAAGGCATACAGGCAACTGCAGCCGGACAATGCAACGGAGGCGCTGGTTAGGGGACAACTGATCGTGCGACAGGCAAAACAGGAACGAGGCTTTTTACGTTCTTTCTCGCAAAGGATATTTGGAAGATCACGCAGAGCGGCTGGAGTGGAGCACCAAGATCGAACAAGACAGTAAATCGGCAGGCTGTAGTGAAAGTATGCATATACCATGTCCCTTGACTGCTCCCCCCCCCTGAAGAGAAGGGGATTCCCAATTCATCGAGCTGTGCCCGGATCATACACTGACTCCGGGGCTTACCTGCTCTCCAAGGGCTGACACCGCCAGTCCGGCGGCCAGGATGTTACGAGCTGCGTTGATGTCCCGATCGTGGTGAATACCGCATTCGGGGCATGACCAACTTCGGGTTTTGAGAGACAGATCTTTGAGAATGAAGCCACAAGATGAACACCGCTTGGATGAGGGATACCACCGGTCAATACCGATGATCTCTCTTCCGTACCAGGCAGCCTTGTACTCAAGCTGCCTGATGAACTCCGACCAGGAGGCGTCCATTATGGATTTGTTCAGGCCCGACTTCTGCCTGACTTTCCGCCCTGGCTGTTCGGTGGTTCCCTTTGCTGATCTGCTCATATTTTTTACTGCCAGTGTTTCAATGCTGATTGTTTGGTTCTCACGGATCAGTTTAGTGCTGAGTTTGTGCTGAAAGTCCCTGCGGGCGTCTGCAATCTTCGCATGGACACGGTTTATACGGAGCTGATCCTTCAACCAGCTCTTTGATTTTGAGATGCGGACACCCTTGGGGATAGCCTTCCCTTTCGGGATGCCGGCAGCTGCCTTGGCTGTCTCCATCTTTCGAGACTGCTGGCGCTGCAGGCGGGCCAGGCGCTTCTCGTATTTCCCCGGTACAGGTTGGGTGCTGTAACCTTTTCGCCACCACTGGTGATCAGGAAATGGTTCAGACCCATGTCGATGCCGATCTTCTTGTCGGGAGCAGCAGGGAGCTGGTCCACTTCGTCATCGCAGAGGATCGAGATGAAGTAGCGCCCAGCCGAATCTCTGGAAACCGTCAGGCTGGTTGCCTTTGCCTTCTTTGGAATAGTTCTGCTCCAACGGATGTCCAGCGGTGCGTCCATCTTAGCCAGAGTGAGTTTTCTGCTATCCGGGTCAAAGCTGAATCCTGTGGCGACGTAGGAGACAGACTGGACACCATGCTTGGAATGGAAGGTCGGGTACTGTGCCCGCCGGGCAAAGAAATTACCAAAGGCGGTCTGCAGGTGGCGCAGGGACTGCTGAACCGGGACAGAGGATACTTCCGAAAGCCAGGCGAATTCCGGATCACGCTTGAGCTTGGTCAGCAATGAAGAGGTATCGTTATAGTTCAGTCGCCTCTGCTCATTGAACCAGGCATCAGTCCGGATTCGCAGGAAGTGGTTATACACAAAGCGAGCGCAGCCGAAGGTGCGGGCAAGCTCAATGGCCTGCCCTTCCGTTGGATAGAATCTGTATCGGTACGCTCTCTTTATTTGCATATTTAATCAATACAATATTTATGGTTAAAAATCAAGAAACGGCGCGGGGCGCAACGAAAACAACTGGTGTGCACCTTATATCCCCGCACTGAACGACGAGGTTTTACGGTGGTGGTAGATAACGCGGGAATAGAGATGTTTAAGAATGTCCAGATTACCGGTAGCTGCTGTAAGTGCAATCAATGGGCCGGTATTGATAACAATTATATTTTCTTCAGGCATTGGCAAGATCCGATACCAGCTCTTCTTCAGAAAGGTTTATTGCCGGAGTACCAAGGCGGTTAAGCGCGAGCAGAAACTCTACCCTGCCCATGCCGATCAGTTCCGCTGCCTGACCGGAGGAAAGGCGTTTCATCTCAAACAGCTTGGCAGCCATCGCCAGTTTGGCCTCTTGCTCAAACTCCTGACGGGTTTCAGCCAGAAGGTCTGGCATAGATTCCGGATAATGAACCTGCATTTGCAGCGGCATAATAAATACTCCCTTACATGGGATTGCACACGGTACGGATGGTGTAACTATATCGGACAGCTCCATTTTGTTCAAGCGGTCACAATCTGGCAGAAAATAAGCACGAGGCACACCAATGCATAAAAGAAGAAAACGACAGCCCTACTGGACGCTCCCCCGCCGCAAGCGTCGTGATAGCTACATCCGCCTGCGCCAGAAAATTTTCAACGACAGTTCCGTATATGGCGGCCTCTTCACTAGCCATCAAATCATCAACGAACCGGGCCGTCCGGCCATCTTCAATCAGTGGGCTGATATTCTTTTCCTGGGCAGTGACGGATTTACCATCTGGAACACGGAGATCATCACCACGACAAGGGCCTTCTGGGATGCGGTCGAAGAGATGGCGTACACGCGGGCCTGGGAGATGCTGACACCCGAGGAGCAGGAGTTTGAAGCGGAGATGACGTTTGAAGCGATCCGGTCAGGCGGCAAGCGGATGTATCGCTTGGTGGAAAAGCCGAAGCGGGTATACGAAAAATTCGGCGGTCTTGCCTACAATGAGTACCAGGACAAGCTGATAGACGAAATCATTCAGAATGAGCCGCCGGATATCTGCGAATCCTTCACGACAGACAGCTCGTACTGTTATGGCACCGGCTTGTACATGGTGCTGCATAGAGAGGAGGTCAACAGAAAGACCATCGAAGAGGCGATCGGCCGTTTCAGGTCTGTGGGAGAGATTGACTGGCGCGCCGCTGAACCTGTTCCGCGTGACGAACTGCCCATGGAAAGCGAAAAAACGGCTTATTCCAAAGTGAAGTGGGAGCCGATGGAAGAACGGAACGTGTGATCTGATGCAGAAAAGAACGGCATGATCATGCGCTCCTGCCAGTCATGTGTCTCTGCGGGAGCGGAACGGATGATCAGCTTAAAACATAAACTCTATGGCTTGCGGATATTAAAACAGGAACCCTTCCATGTAGTTCGATAGAGATTTTTTTCCACACCCTGGACACTCTTTGGGGAGGGTCGGGTGGTATCCTGAAACAAACTGACAGGAGTTTACCTCATGTTCGATCTACAAAAGAACCAGTGTCAGGTACAGATACACGCTGACAACCTTGATCCAATAGCAACTGAACAGGTCAAGCTGATTGCCGGTCATCCGGCGGTACACGGCCTGATCTCGATCATGCCGGACGCCCATGCCGGGGCTGGTTGCGTGATCGGCTTTACCGCCAAATTCCGCCAGGCAGTGATCCCCAATATCGTTGGTGTGGATATCGGCTGCGGCGTGGCAAGCCACCCGTTGCCAGACGTGCAAGAGATCGATTTCCAGGGGCTGGATGACTACATCCGTAAGCGGATACCACTGGGGATGAACCAGCGGGACAATGCAGGCTTCTTCAAAAATGTGCCGGTGCCGGACAGTATGAAGAAGGCAGCCACCTCTCTCTGCGAACATACGGAGGATGGTTTCTATCAGGGGGAAAAGATCGGACGCCATATCCTGCCACTGCTTCAATTGGGTACCCTGGGTGGAGGTAACCACTTTATCGAGATCGGGCAATCGGAACATGACAACGTGTATCGGCTGATCGTCCATTCCGGCTCCCGCAATCTGGGTAAACGGATAGCAGAACACTTTCAGCAGCAGGCCGTGGCAGTCACCAGCCAGATGGGACTGACCGTGCCCAAAGGGATGGAATACCTGCCACTGGCAGCCGGTGGTGACCGCTACCTGCACTGGGCCACCATTGCCCAGGCCTATGCCCGCTATAACCGGCGCTTTATGCTGGCGATCATCCTGGAATTCTTCGGCCTGCAGTATGACGAACAGCAGGTCATCGAAAGTGTCCACAACTACATCGCTGAAAAGGACCAGGTAGTGCGCAAGGGGGCTATCTCCGCCCATGAAGGGGAGCAGGTCATCATCCCGCTGAACATGGCAGATGGCATCATCATCGGCATTGGCAAGGGGAACACCGGTTACAACCGGTCAGCCCCCCACGGAGCTGGGCGCAAACACAGTCGTAAAGAGATGTTCCGTAAACTGGACAAGGGGGAATACAGTTTGTCCGACTTCAGCGGCTCCATGCAGGGAATCTTCTCCACCTCCATTAACCGTGAGACCTTCGACGAGAGCAAGTTTGCCTACAAGGACCTGGCGGAGATCGAGAAGTACCTGCTGGAGACAGTCGCCGTGACTGACAAGCTGAAACCGGTCTATAACCTGAAGGCGGCGGGGGAGTAAGCCATGATTGATGAATGCTACACATATACCATTATGCCGGACTTTGGTAACGGTGCATATGGATGGATGAAACGGCCTGATGAGGAGTGGAACGATGCACTTTGACAAGCTTGACAAGATCATGCGTGTTTTTGAGACCACTGCCGACCAGAGCGTTCTGCCGGGTATCTACATGGTGGCCCGCATAGACGGTCGCAGCTTCAGCCGTCTCACCAAGGAAGTCTGCGCATTTGAGGCCCCCTACGATGAGCGTTTCCGGGACATGATGGTGGAAACCGTCAAGCACCTGATGCAGTGCGGTTTCCGGGTAGTCTACGGCTATACGCAGAGCGATGAGATTTCTTTACTGCTCCATCGGGATGAAAACTTCTTCAACCGGAAGTTGCGCAAATACCACTCAATTCTGGCAGGGGAAGCGAGCGCAAAATTTACCAGCCTGCTGGGCATGCCTGCCGCTTTTGACTGCCGGATTTGCCAGCTTCCTGACCCGGAACGTGTTGTGGACTATTTCCGCTGGCGGATGGCGGATGCCCACCGCAACTGCCTGAACAGCCACTGCTACTGGATGCTGCGCAAGCAGGGGCTTAACGCAGCTGATGCCGCGAAACAACTGCTTGGCATGTCGGTTGAAGACAAAAACGAACTGCTCTTCCAGAACGGCATCAACTACAACGATCTGCCGACCTGGCAGAAACGGGGGATCGGTTTCTACTGGGAAGTAACACCCAAAGAGGGCTGCAATCCGCTGACCGGCCAGGCTGTGATTTCCAAGCGTCAGAAGATCAAGGTGGATTACGAGATTGTGGGTCAATATTGCTTTGACCGGTTTCTGCTTGACCTGATTGACCCGCAGTTGTTTCAAAGGCAGCAGGCAATACTGGTTGACGAGCAAAAGGCACCATACACCTGCGACCAGGAAAACAGCAGGCCGGCCCGACTTGTAAAAATCATCTCCGGTGGTCAGACCGGCGCAGACCGGGCCGGACTGGATGCTGCCTTGAAGGTGAACATCGCTATCGGCGGCGGGTGCCCTGCCGGACGGCGGGCCGAGGATGGTGTCATCCCTGAGTGCTATGACCTTGAAGAGACTCCGTCTGCCAACTATGCAGTGCGGACCCGGCACAACGTGCGTGACTCTGATGGTACGCTTATCTTCAATCTGGGGGAACTGGACGGTGGCACGAAAAAGACCGTTGATTATGCCGCAAAGATCGGCAAGCCCTGCCTGATCGTGCAGCTTGACAACACAAAACACCCACGACCGGCAGCCATCAAAAAGTGGCTGCAGAAACACGCTATCCGTACCCTTAACGTTGCCGGTCCACGAGAAAGTAAACGACCGGGGATATACCGGCAGAGTTCAGCGCTACTGGGCAAGCTGTTCTGCCAGTGCGTGATCATCCAGGATGAGCCATGACAGAAACCATCCTTAAAAATCTCAACCGCATTGAGGAGATCCACAACGCCCGCATCCTCTATGCCGTAGAATCCGGCAGCCGTGCCTGGGGTTTTGCCTCACAGAACAGCGACTATGATGTCCGGTTCATCTACATCCACCAGCCCGACTGGTACCTCTCCATCCGGGAGAAACGGGATGTGATCGAGATGCCGATCAATGATGACCTGGATATCAGCGGCTGGGATATCCGCAAGGCACTGGGGCTGTTTGCCAAGTCAAACCCGCCGCTTTTGGAGTGGCTGGGGTCACCGATCGTCTATCAGGACCGCTTTGGCTTCAGTGACCGCCTGCGAACCCTGCTGCAGGACACGTTTTCACCACAGCGCTGCATGCATCATTACCTGCATATGGCACGGGGCAATTACCGGGAATATCTGAAAGGTGAGACTGTCAGGCTCAAGAAGTACCTCTATGTGCTGCGTCCCATTCTTGCCTGCCTCTGGCTGGAGAAACATGGCACCATGCCGCCTACCGAGTTCAGCAGCCTGTGCCAGGATGCATCCTTGTCCATGAGCCTGGATGGTGCCGTGGAAGAGCTGCTGCAGAAGAAAATGGCAGGTGAAGAACTTGCTATGGCGCCAAGCGTGCCGGTGTTGAATGATTTCATTGAGCAGCAACTGGATCGTTTGAGCCTGATAGCCGACAGGCGTCCAACACCGGTTGTTGATTATGATGTCCTTGATGGCCTGTTCCGGGAGATGCTGCATGTCTGTTATCAGCCAGGTTAAGTCGATTTTTCCTGAATCCTGCCGGCCGAACCTCTGGCTGGTGGGGGGGACGGTCAGGGATCTGCTGCAGGGACAGCCGGTGCAGGATATCGACCTTGTTGCGGCTCTCTCCCCTGATCAGCTGACATCATGCGGCTTCAGACCGGTTGACCCGGTGAGCAGCGCCCCGATCTGGTTCAGGCACATCCCTGCAATCGGCAAGGTTGAGATCACCAGACTGACGGCAGCTGATCAGCTTGCCGACGACCTTGTCCGCCGGGACTTTACCGTAAACGCCCTGGCAATGACCTTGAACGGCGAGGTTGTTGACCTGTTCAACGGACAACACGACCTGAAGCAAAGGAGCCTTAGGGTCTGTTCTTTTCAGTCGTTTCATGATGACCCGATCCGGATCTTTCGGGCCTTTCGCTTTGCATCGGCTGGGTGGCGCATCTTGCCTGAAACCGCACAATATATCAGTGAGGCCGGCTGGGAAGAGCGGCTTGCAACCATCCCGGTGGAGCGGTTCAGCCGTGAACTGATCAAGGCACTGGAAAAACCTGATCCTGCCTGCTTCTTCACCAGCATGGTAAGCCAGCAGGTCGGCAGGGCCTATCTGCCGGAACTGTTCAGGATGCAAGATGTCCCGGCAGGACCGCTGCAATACCACCCTGAAGGAGACCTGCTGACCCACGTACTGCAGGTCATGCAGCGGACAGCTGCCAGAACAGATGACCCCTTGGCCCGTTTCTGTGGCCTGTTCCATGACCTGGGCAAGCTCTCAACCGATCCCGCTCTGTATCCCAAACACCACGGCCATGATGAGGCAGGTTTTGAGCCGGCCCGGCAGCTCTGCACACGTCTGAGGCTGCCCGCTGCCTGGCAGAAGGCGCTGGCCTGGACCTGTCGCCTGCACACCAAGGCCAACAACTGGGATGAACTGCGCAGTTCCACCAGAATCAGGCTGGCTGAACAGGCGACCAAGGCAGGTATTGCCAAGATCCTTCCCCTGGTCTCGGCGGCAGACAAGCCGGACGGCTCAGGCATGGCCGGCTGGGAGACAGTGCTACAGGTACTGGCCATGACAACGGAGCAGCTGGGCATTGACCAGGAGTCTTTTGAGCAGATGCCGGTTCATCATCGGGCAAACCATATCCTGCACTTTCGTATTGGCAGACTGCGCCAACTATTGCAGGCCGGACAGGAAAGGGTGGTGAACAGATGAGCACCATCATTGCGGGCCTTGATATCGGCACCACCAAGATCTGCTGCGTGATTGCCAAGCAGGGCAGCCAGGGGATCGAGATCATCGGCATGGGCCAGGTCATTTCACCCGGGGTCCGGCATGGGCAGGTACTGAACATAGACGGCACTGCCGCTGCCATACGCAAGGCCGTTGATCTGGCTCAGCGGACAGCTGGTGTCCAGATTGACCGCGTGGTTGTCGGCATCGCAGACCGCACGGTCAAAAGCGGCAACTGTACCGGCATGATCACCCTCAACCGCAGTGAGGTGACCGAACAGGATATTCAGCGGGTGCTTGAATCAGCCAAGTCGTCCATAACCGCATCAGACTGTGAACTGCTGCACCTGATCCCCCGTGAGTACCGGGTGGATAGCCTTGAAGAGATCGTCAATCCGCTTGGCATGACCTGCTCACGGCTTGAGGTGCGGGCGCATATTGTCACTGCTGCTGCTACCAGCGTCCGTAATATCACCAAAGCCTGCCAGCGTGCCGGGCTCACGGTCAGATCTGTGGTCCTGCAATCCCTGGCCTCAGCCGAAGCGGTCTTGACTCCCGATGAGATGGAAATGGGGGTTGTCTTGATCGACATCGGCGGCGGTACCACGGATGTGGCTGTCTTCAAGCAGGGGGTACTCTGGTACACCGCCGAACTGCCGATTGCCGGCAGCGACATCACTGCAGACATTGCCCGGCACCTGCGCATACTTCCCAATGATGCAGAACAGCTCAAGCTGCAGCATGGTGGGTGTCGTGCGGTGCGGGGAGAAACGATCAGCGCCGGTAAAAAGAACTTCTATCGTGAAGACCTGGTAAACATCATCACCGCCCGGATCGAAGAACTGATCACCGAAGTAGCCACCCACACCCGCAGATCGCGCCACGGTGGGCGGTTGGTAGCAGGTCTGGTGATAACCGGCGGCACAGCACTGCTGCCGGACCTTGACCTGTTTCTGGAGCAGATGACCAATGTCCCGGTCAGAATTGGTGCGCCTCAGGATGTACAGGGGCTTTCAGAGCTGGTCAGGCATCCTGCCTGTTCAACTGGCGTGGGTCTGGTTGTCAGGGAATCGGTACTGCCGATGTCTACTGATCCTGTCACCACGAGCAGCAGCAGATTTGGTAAGGTAGTTCAGTGGTTGAAGGATGTATTCTGATGTAACAGAAAAGATTGTTTGCCGAATCGCAGCTAGCTTGCTGCAGTCTTGTGTCAATGTTTTGCAAAAGTAAAGCGAGCGTGATTTTATGCTGGTACGTCCTTTATCTGATATCCATACCGAATTCTGGCAGCCTAACAAAATTCCGCAGATTCTTGAGATGATAGTACCTTCACTACCGACAGACAGTGAGACTGTTGTCCTGGTTGCCGGCGATGTCGGCCTTGCTCACCGCCAAGAGACCTGGCTCAAGGTGGTAAGTCTCCTGTCCAAGCGTTTTCTGGCTGTCATCTATGTCGAAGGAAACCACTTTTTCTACCATAATAATTTCTTCGGACGTATCCATGAACTGAAGGCCAGGCTCTCCATGGCCAGGAATGTTCACTTCCTTGAGAATGGATCCATCGAAATAAACGGCACCGTGTTCATCGGCGCTACCCTCTGGACGGATTTTGACGGGAAGGATTTTTTTAAGATGCAGTACGCCCGGAAGAATATGAACGACTTTGTTTTGATCAAAAAAGGTGACGGAAGACGACTCGTGCCTGAAGATACGGTCGATCTGTTTCAGGAATCGAAACGGTACATCTTCGAATCGTTAGCAACAACCCACAGCAGAAAGCTGGTCGTAGTGACTCACCATGGCATATCACCTCTGTCCATTCATGAGCGTTTCCGGGGTGATAACCTCAACTGTGCTTTCATGACCGACCTTTCCCGTGAGATTATCGAACACGGTCCGGATCTATGGGTGCATGGCCATACTCATAATTCATTCGACTACATGCTCGGAAAAACCAGGGTGGTCGTGAACCCCTATGGTTACAGGAATGTGGAGGTCAACCCGCAGTACGACAGTCAACTGCTCATTGAGATTTGATATCTGATGCTCGGATGTTCGCTGACTCTCAGTCAAAATAAGGAGGCTGCCTATGTGGATATTTTCGAATCAAGGCTTCATCTCAGCAGTTGCTGATTTCAACAAGCAGGGGAACCTGCTGGTGCGTGCGCGGGCAAAGGAGCACCTGACGCATCTGTTTCCTGATGCAGTTGTACAGAAGACATCGGATGCCGACTACCTGTACCGGGCTTCAATTCCGCAGGCAGAGGTTGCCGGCGTGATCGCGGAGCAGATTCAGGCCATTGATTACACCAACTTCAAAAAATCGATCCCTGATGACGAGTACCATGCCGCCTGTTCCGGAGTCTGGCATGTGATGTACCGCTACCAGGGAGAAGTGGAGCATGGTGCGGGACACGATGGGTGAGAGGCCATGACAAGGGGGTGTCCTGTTTACAGGCTCATATACAGCTGACGAATATCTTCCGGGCCGTGCAGACGTTCCAGTCTCCGGACTGTAAAATGGCCACGTCCCATATCCTGATAATGATTCATAAACAGGGTGTTTATCGTTGCACCGCCCAGAGCACCCACCACCGGCACTGCCTGTGCTGCAACCTTAAACATCTTGGTATTATAACGGTTTTGCATTATATAAAATAGTACTGCATGAACAAATTTGAGGTAGAACAACAAGAGGATAAACGAATGGATACCAAAAGCCTGCTTACCAGAATAACCTTCAATCCTGAAGTTCTGTGCGGCAAAGCAACCATACGCGGCAACAGGATAAGTGTTGATCAGGTGCTAAAATATCTTGCATCAGGTGCATCTACCGGCCAACTGCTTGAAGAGTATCCCGAACTGGAGCAGGCTGATATACAGGCGGTGTTGCTCTATGCTTCACAGCTTGTAGCTGAAGAGCATGTGTATATGTTGAAGGCTGCCTGATGAGTATAAGCTTCCTTGTTGATGTGGGGGTAGGAAAAGCGGTGGAGAGATTTTTACGTGATCGGAATGTGTCAATGACTTTGAGACACTTACCATGTGAATTTAGTGAATCGTTTT
>CAZYMK010000046.1:0-1398 GCA_964648885.1 uncultured Geobacter sp.
TCTTTTTCTAACTCCTCCATCAGTTCCAACGCAAAATTTTTGGCCCGACCGGCCGGGGCGATTACCCCGTAGGCCATGGCTTCCTTCAGTTCGGCGCTCCCGGCGCCGGCCGCCTTTGCCAAGGCGTAGTGCTTCTTCAGTCAGGTGGGGCACCCCACTGCCACAGCGCAGCCGACCCGGATCAGCTCACGGGTCCGGGTGTCCAGCACCTCTTCATACTCAAAGTCGGCAAACAGTTTTTTTCTGATCTTCATGGTACGACCTCCGTTCTTGATCTCAATATGCCGGGCACGGTTTCACCTCAAAGTAAGCCGCAGAACGCGCCCAGCTTGTCCAACACCGTCACTCCATGCCACCGGGCATAACTCAATCAATCCTGCTCATGGCTCGCCTCTATCTCAGCCCGTTTGGCTTGTAGCGCCACAAAACGGTCAAAATCACTTTCAAACAGCCGGTCCTGTACGATGCGGTATTTCTCAAATTCGGTTTCAGCATGGAGTTTGGCCTGCTCGCGCGCGATTTTTCCTGGACCGGTCAATAGCTCGTTGCCGTTGAACTCCAGAAATCCATCCAGGCGCCTGGCCCAGTCTTCCATCGTCATCGGTATCTTGCGCATGGCCTGAAATTCTGCGAAATCAAGATAGAGGGAAACAATCCGCTCCAGATACGCCATTTCATCGGCATTCAGATAGTTCTTCGCTACGGTGACATCGGATTTGACGATTTTACCGCCAGGTGCAGCTTCCCACGAGGTCAGTCCCATGTTGTTGCTGTCGGCATCGGCCCGCGCTATGATCAGTTCAGCCGCCGTATGCCGATGGGTAGCCCAGTGCAGTTTGTTCTGCACCAACGCAAAAAAATCCCGCGTGGTCTTTGCCGTGCTATCGTAATCAAAGGCGGTGGCATACAGGTCGGTCACCTTCTGATAGAACTTGCGCTCCGACAGTCGAATTTCGCGGATCTGTTCCAGTTGACGTTCAAAATACTCGTCCGTAAACCGATGCCCGTTTTTCAGGCGCTCTACATCCATTGCCCAGCCCTGGATGGTGTAATCCTTGACTATTTGCCCCGCCCACTTGCGGAACTGTACCGCACGCGGGTTGTTCACCTTGAAGCCGACGGCAATGATGGCCTGCAGGTTGTAGTGCTTGGTGCGGTAGCTCTTACCGTCGGCGGCAGTTATTAAGTATTCCTTAACAACTGCGTCCGGCAACAGTTCCACATCGTCGAATATCCGTTTCAGATGCTGATTAATGGCGGGCACGGTTACATCATAAAGCGCAGCCATCATCTTCTGGGTCAGCCAGATATTTTCATCCTGATAGCGCATCTCGATACTTTGCGGGGTTTCGCCAGTGGCTGCCACGAACGTCAGGTATTCCGCTGTTGATGAGTGTG
>CAZYMK010000046.1:1498-15428 GCA_964648885.1 uncultured Geobacter sp.
ATTGTGCAAAAACGCTAACGCCCGCTCCATCGTGGCCTGTGAGGCAGCCACACAGTCGTTCAACCCTACACCTTTATAGGCATTACCGGTCAGCAGCAGCCCCGGCAGGTTTTCTAGCCGGGCCTCAAGCTGCTCAAGACGCTTGCCGTGCCCCACTGTATATTGCGGGATAGCTTGCTGGTGGCGGATGATCCGGCTGAAGCAGGGGGCTGCAGTGATCCCCATGGCTGCCTGCAGGTCGTTACGGATCCGCTGCAGCAGCTCGTCATCCGACAGGCCGATCAGCTCGGGCCGACAGGCGCCGCCTGCCATGCTGCGTAAAAGCGCCTGACCAGCTGGTGCCCGCTCTTCAAACATGCTGGAATCCCACAGGGTACCCAGGGCGGTGCGGCCTTCCTCTTTGGGGATCAAGTAACCGAATCCGTCCAGGGGGTGCCCCAGGCCGGCGGTCTCAAACCCGCAGCAGACCACACTCAGGGTTGAGTAGCGAATCTGGCGCAGGGTGTCCACTAGGGGGCTATCAACGGATTCCAGCAGGTCAGCCGCCGCATAGGCCGGGGCTGCCAGGATCACCAGATCGGCCATGAGCATTTCACCATCAGTGGTCTGTACTTGCCAATGCTGCCCGTTGCGGGTAACGGATACTGCCGTGACGCCGGTCTTGACCCGTTCACCCAGTTGGGCGGCCAGAGTGTCGGTCAGAAACTGGATACCGGGCTTGAATGAGGTCAGGGTGCCGCCTGGTCCGGCAGCTGAACTGACCACCTTGCCGGCCTTGCGTTCCTGCTTTTTCTTTTTGGCCAGGGCCACCATGGCGCGGAACAGGCCGCCGTACTCCCGTTCCAGTTCGGCAATCCGGGGGAAGCAGGAGACCAGCGACATGGTCTCGGGATCACCGGCAAAGATGCCGGAGGCCATCGGCGCAATCAGTTTCTGCAACGCCTCCGGTCCCAGACGGCGACGGCCGAAGGCAGCCAGGGTCTCATCACCGCCGGGGGGGGCGGCAGCAAACGGCTCTCCCAGGAGCCGCAGCTTGCCCGGCCAGGAGAGCAGCTTGCTCTTGAGAAAGGAGGGGCCGTTTTCCGGTAGCCGGTGCAGTTGGCCGCCGGTAAAGATGAACCGTTTGCGGGCATTGTCGTTGCTGCGGTGCAGCTGGTCGCTGATCCCCAGCGCAGCGCACAGGTCCAGGGTCTGGGGCTTGCTGTCCAGAAAGCCGTTGGGCCCCCATTCGCAGAGAAAGCCGTTTTCATGAACGCTCTTGATCTTGCCGCCTGGCTGCATCTCCTGCTCCAGCAGGGTCAGCCCGATGTTGATACCGGCCTGCTGCGCTTTGTGCTGCAGCAGCCAGGCGGTTGAGAGACCTGAGATGCCGCCGCCTATTACCACCAGATTTTTCATGGGTACCTCGAAGGTCAGAAGTTGATGGGGCAGATAGTACGGGCGACCCCTGCCCCTGTCAAGCAACGTTGACAGGGGGGTAAAAGCTGCTTACATTGCAGGTGAAATCCGCATAAAGGAGTAACACCATGGCTCAGAAGGAATACTACGAGGTGCTTGGGGTGGCCAAAGATGCCTCGGCCGACGATATCAAAAAAAGTTTTCGCAAGCTGGCGGTCAAGTATCACCCGGACCGCAATCAGGGGGACAGCACAGCTGAAGAAAAGTTCAAGGAGATCAATGAGGCCTACGCGGTGCTGTCAGACCCGGAGAAACGCAAGAAATATGATACCTTCGGTTCTACAGACTTCCATCAGCAGTACAGCCAGGAGGATATCTTCCGCAATTTTGATTTTTCCGGCACCTTCAAGGATATGGGGATGGGGGGTAACGAAGATATCTTTTCGCGGCTGTTCGGCGGTGCCTTTCGTCGGTCCGGTGGCGGTTTCCGGCGTGGCCCGCAAAAAGGGGTCGATCTGTCTCTGGCAGTGACGGTGGGGTTCCGTGAGGCAGCCCTGGGTGCGGAAAAGCTGGTGGCATTTCGTCGTAACGGCCAGAGGGAGGAGCTGAAGGTCAAGGTTCCGGCCGGGGTGGACAACGGCAGCCGGATCAGGATCAGCGGCCGGGGGTCGGACGGCGAGAATGGCGGCCCCAGCGGCGATCTGTTCCTGGAGGTGACGGTGACCAACGATCCGGTCTTTACCCGCGAAGGGGGCGACCTGTTTGTTGAGCGCGCCATCCGCTTCAGCGAGGCCTGTCTGGGGGTCAGCCTGGAGGTGCCGACCCTGGAAGAACCCAAGCGGATCAAGGTGCCGGCCGGTATCCAGCCCGGTACCAAGATCAGGCTGAAAGGGTGTGGCATCAAGGCTCTGGGGTCAAATGCCAAGGGTGATCTGTACGTCAAGATCAACATCCATGTGCCTGAGGGGCTGAACAGCAGTCAGAAGAAGCTGGTGGAAGAGCTGGCCAAGGCCGGCCTCTGATCGGCCTTGCAGTCTGCAGCCCTGATTTTGTATACTTGTACTACAGCAGTCCAGTTTTCTGTACGGGACCGGTGCAATGGAACCTCTTTCCGGCATAGCAGGCAACAGCTACAGGGCGGTGATGCAACCGGGAGATACCGGTGGCCCCCTACCGAAGCGGCCTGAGCCCGGCAGCACGCAGTCGGCTGGCGATACCGGCATCAGGCTGCCCGAAGATCGGGTGACCCTCTCCGGCAGACAGCCCTCAACGGAGCAGGCTGACAAACCCGGTTCCCCTGCCAGGGAGTCTGGTAAACAACCCAAGCCGGGCGAAAAGACCACCCCCGACGGCAAGAGCCTTGAAGACCCCCAGATTCAGGCCCAGATTGCACGGCTGAAGCAGGCCGAAGAAAAGGTCAAGGCCCATGAGGCGGCCCACAAGGCAGTGGGGGGTAACCTGGCCAGTTCTGCCAGCTACAGCTATACCCAGGGACCGGACGGTCGCAGCTACATCACCGGCGGTGAGGTGCAGATCGACATGTCTGACGGCAAGACGCCGCAAGAGACCATCTCCCGCATGCAGCAGGTGATCCGGGCGGCCCTGGCGCCGGCCGATCCATCCGGCCAGGATCGTGCCGTGGCATCTGCAGCTGCCAGCAGGATGGCCGAGGCCCAGCAGGAAAAGCTGCAGGCAGAGAGCCCCACTGCCGAACCTGATCCGACCCAGCCGGTTGATCCTGCGCAAGAGGCGATCCGTCAGTCATTGAACCCGGAAAAGGGGACAGAGGGAGCGGAGCCATCCCCCGGCAGTACGGCTGCCGACAGCAATGCTGCCAGAATCCGCAATGCCTACGGTAATCCGGCTGTTCAGGGGAGTGAACCGGGCAACAAGAGTATTCCTTCCCAACGTCAAGCCGGGCCTTTTGCCAATCCTGAGCTTTCACTGATTTCCGCCTTTGCCTGAGCCCTGCCCTGTGCCCCGTAACGCTCTGGTCTACTCATCCCGTTTTGAACAGTTCAGTTACGGCAGTCACCATCCGTTTCAGCTGCACCGCTACGGCCTGGCCCTTGAGCTGCTGGATGCCTACGGTCTGCTGGAACTGCCAACCATGGAGCGCCGTGACTGCAGCCCGGTCAGCGATCAGCAGATCCTCAGTTTCCATACCCCGGCCTATCTGCAGCGCCTGAAGGAGTTCAGCCTCTCGGACGAGCCCCGGGCTGATTTCCTGTTTGGTCTGGGGGATGCTGACTGTCCGGTGTTCAAGGGGTTGTACGACTATGCCGCCCTGGGGGCCGGTGCCTCCCTTGAGGCCTGCCGCCTGGTGGTGGAAGAGGGTTTTGGTGCCGTACTTTCTCTGGCTGGCGGCTGGCACCACGGCCACCGGGCCAGGGCCTCCGGCTTCTGTTACTTGAATGATGCCGTGATTGCCATTAACTGGCTGCTGGAGCGGGGCAGGCGGGTGGCCTACCTTGATCTGGACGCCCACCACGGTGACGGCGTGCAGGAGGGGTTCTACGACGATGACCGGGTGCTGACGATCTCGCTGCACGAGAGCGGGATCTCCTTCTTTCCCGGCACCGGGTTTGAGGATGAGACCGGCAGCGGAAAGGGGATCGGCTATACCGTCAACCTGCCGCTATTGGCCCATACGGATGATCCGCTCTACATGCGGGCCTTTGACGAAGTCGTCTACCCACTGCTGGCTGCCTTTGATCCGGATATCATCGTGGCCCAGATCGGTGCCGATACCTTCCGTACTGACCCCCTTACCCGTCTGGAGATCACCACCCACAGCTATGCCTACATCATGCGCAAGCTGCAGGCACTCAAGATCCCCTGGGTGGCTCTGGGGGGCGGGGGCTACGACCTGATGAACACGGCTCGGGCCTGGACCATTGCCTGGGGCGCCATGAATAATGTGGAGCTTTCGCCCCGGCTGCCGTCAGCCTTTGTGCGGAAGATCAGACAGCAGGGGTATCCCCACACCATGCTGCTGGATGCCCTGCACTGGGCAGACGAGCACGATCGGGTGCTGGCACTTGATGCCCTTGAACGCAGCATCAGCGCCATCCGCAAACAGGTGTTCCCGGTGGTTATCGGCGGCGACCTGGCAGGGCTGCTCTGATGCCCCGGCTGCATGGCAATAAACCGCTCTTCAGTCGGGCAGGCCAGATGCTGGCCTCGCTTGGGGCTATCAACCGGTTGCCGATTGCTGAAAAAGAGGCGCTCTACGGGTGGCTGCTGCCGGACCGGCTGCTGGAGCTGCTGCAGCTTGACCGTCAGACCCTCTGCAGCCGGTCCGGTGAGCGTCTGGTGCAGGTGATTGCGCCGGAGGGGTTGAGCTTTGTGCGGATTGAGGTGCGGGCACAGTCTGATGATGCTGACCTGGTCTTTTTTGCCGAGCTGACCGACACCCAGTTTCACCAGATGGAGTTGGCCTTCTGCATTATCTGCGATCCGGCAGCGCCACGCTTTGCGGTTGACGTGACCGAAGCCGGGGCGGTAAACTACTTCACTTCCCACGGCAGAAACCTGCCGGAGGAGCTGCGGGCCATGCAGGCCGGGCTGTTTCCCCACCAGACCAGACGGGGCCTGCGGATGTTCGGCGAGTTTTTTGACCGGCTGGAGCGGTTCACCGACCGTCTGGGGATGGAAATGATCGTGGCTGAGCCACTTTCCTATGATAACGCCATTCGCTATGAACGGTACGGTTTTGACTACCTGACCGGCAAGCGGCTGATGCTGGAGATTGACCGGCAGTTTCACCCCGGCGGTATCCTGCACCAGCGGCTGGACGGTTCCTCCCCCTTCAGGATGCCGGGGATGGAGCGTACGGTACGGGGCCGCAGTTGGGCCATCCACGACGGCATCATGGACGAGCCGTGGGACGGTGTTCAGATTTACAAAATGATCGGTGTCAATGCCGGGTTGAATACCTTCCCGGACCGGCAACCGGAGGAGCAGACGTGATCCAGACCTGTCTTGAACCAACCCCGCTGGAGGGGATCAGTTACTTTCAGCCTCCTGCCGACTATCGCATCACCGGCCGTGATGGCCGGGTGGCCATTCCGTTTGCATTCCCGATCCCGCTGAATGACGATGATTACCGCATTGCCCTGGAAAACGGCGGCCCCGGTTATGATCAGGTGGGCCGGGGCATGTTTGATGCCCTGCGCCGGAATCCGGGCTGTGTCTATGCCGTGGATTATGCGCGGGTGCTGCAGGAGGGATATCCCCATATCATTGCCGAGATCGGCGGTGAGGCGATCATGCTGGATGCCAAGGAGCTGGATGCCCCCTACCTGGATCGCAAGATCATCCTGCTGAAGATCATGGCCTTGCTGGAACCGGATAATGCCGGGTTGAACCGGGAGATCGGCCGCACCCTGATGGAGAAGGGGAGCAGACTTGAGGCCTGCCATCTGGCGGTGCAATCCTGGTACGGGGCCGAGAACTATCTGATCCGCGCTCTGGAGCTGGAACCGGATGATCTGTCAACCGCCTACCAGTTGGGGGAGACCCACTATGTGCTGGGCCACTACGAGCAGGCGCTTGAACTCTGGCAGCCGCTGCAGGAGCGACTGCAGGGGGATGACCTGACCCGTCTGACCGCCCGGATCGAATCGATCACGCGGGGGGAGCTACCGCGCGTACCGGCGGTTGATTATCTGACTGCCCTGGCCGTGGCTTTTGAACAGCAGCAGGCGGAACAACACTACGAGGCCATCGCCATAGTGGAGGATGTGCTGGCTGATACGGTTTTCTGTGCGCAGTTTCCGGTGGCCGGGGTCTATCGCTTTCTGGAGCAGTGCTACCGTGCGGTCAACCTGATTGAAAAGGCCGATGCCCTGCGGGGGAGGTACTAGATGTTCGGGTTCAGCACCGCCGATTGGCTGTTTGTCGGTTTCATCCTGCTGGTGATCGCCTTTTGCGTGGCCATCAGCGATATGCGCAAGAAGAAGCCGTGACCGACGATTTGCACGAAACCGAAGAGTATCAGCCCCGCTCCCAGGCGATGGTGATGCTGACCGGCCTGTACCTGTTTCTGCTGCTGATGACGGTGATGAGCTACGGACAGCCGGTGCCGCTCTTCGGACAGCTGCTGGAAGGTTCGTCGGCCCGGATCTTTATTGTGGTGGACAGCCTGGTCTGTCTGCACCTTTTTCTGGGGCTGTGGCAGCGGCAATTGCTGACCTGGCGGCTATTGCTGGTCTACAACGTGTATGAGATGCTGAATACGCTGATCAATCTCTGGCTGGTGCCTCACAAGGAGCTGGAGCGGTTGCTGGAGCGCCAGATCGATCCTTCAGGCATGCTGTTCAGCAACCTGGTGACGGCCGGGATCGTGGTCTGGATTACCTGGGTGATCTGGAAACAGCGGCCACAGTTTACCAACCGTTCCCCCTATCTGTTCTGAGGTATATATGGGCAAGATTCTGCTGATAGACGACGATCCGGTCTTTACCCGGCTCCTGGGTGACTACATTGCCCAGGAATATCCCCTGCTGACGGTTGATGTCTGTAATAATCCACTGGAGGCGCTGGCTGCTATCCGTAAAAATCCCTACGACCTGATTCTGATTGATTTCGAGATGCCGACCATGGATGGCCGCAAGCTGATGAACTTTGCCGTGCAGTCCGGCATTGAGAAGCGGAGGATCGTGATTCTTTCCAGCCGGGATGCTGATTTTCTGCATGAACAGTGCCCCATGGGAAGCTGCCTGGCCGTGCTGAACAAGCATGAGGTACGGCAGAAGGCGGTGCTGGATATGATCTTCAGTTCCTTGAGCCAGAAGACCGGACAGGGGGCCTGACCGGCAATGCGGCACCTGCTTCTGACCGGCCTGGTGCTGGTGGTTATCATCTGGCTGCTCAGACGCAAGGTCTCCATGACTGCAGTCATGCCGATCGGTGCGGGCTTGCTGGCCCTGCTCTACCTGCTGCCGCTGCCTGATCTGGCCCGGGCCGCCTGGCAGGGGGCCGCTTCCCCCAAATCCCTGGAGATGACCGCCACCTTGGCCTTGACCATGGTCATGGAAAACCTGCTGCGAACCACCGGTATGCTGAAGCGGATGGTGACCTCGCTTTCCGCAGCCCTGCCTGATCGCAGGATGGTGATGGCCTCACTGCCGGCTATGATCGGCATGCTTCCCTCACCAGGAGGGGCGGTCTTTTCAGCGCCGATGGTGGCCGAGGCCAGCCAGGGGATCGTTGCTTCTCCGGAACAGAAGGCGCTGATCAATTACTGGTACCGCCATATCTGGGAATATGTCTCGCCGCTGTACCCCGGCATTATCCTGGCTGCCGGCCTGACCGGTTTTTCTACCCAGCAGCTTTTTCTGGCCCATCTTCCTTTTGCCCTGACCGTGATTCTGGCCGGAGCCTGGTACTGCTTCAGGGGGATTGATCCGCAGAGGGAATCACCTGCGGCACCTGTCGGCAGGCTCAAGCCGTTTGGTACCTTTCTGCTGATGTCCTCCCCGATCTTGATCTCCCTCTCGCTGGTGGTGGCCTTCAAGGTCAGCGCGGTTCTGGCACTGTCCGGCGGGGTGTTGGTCCTGTTTATCGCCCATCGCTACCGGCCGCTGCAAATCATCAAGACCCTGCGGGAAAGTCTGTCATTCAAGGCGCTCTTGCTGGTGGTGGGGATCATGATCTTTCAGGAGGTGTTGCGGGCCACCGGAGCCCTGGCCGGCATTTCATCCTTCTTTGCCGCATCGGGTTTGCCGGTGCCACTGCTGGTGGCGCTGATTCCGTTTATTGCCGGCATCATGACCGGCCTGACCGTGGGATATGTGGGGATCACTTTTCCGCTTTTGTTGCCGCTGATGGGGGGTGCCAGCCCCAGCCTCTGGCTGGAGGCTCTGGCCTTTGCCAGTGGCTTTGCCGGGGTAATGCTTTCGCCGGTGCATCTCTGCTTTGTGTTGACCCGTGAGTATTTCGGGGCCGATACCGCTGTTGTCTACCATCGACTGGCAATCCCTTCGCTGCTGGTGCTTGCCGCTGCAGTGGTCCCCTACCTGATCTATCGTTGAGAGGCGGTCCTGTCCATGGCCAAAAAAAAACAACAGCACCCACCAGCTCCTGCCAAGGAGAAACCATTCAGTACCAGCCCCTTTGCTGCTGCCTTGAAAGGGGTGGTGGTTGAGGCCGCCCAACCAGTTGCAGCAGAACCGGCCAAACCGGCGGTGCAACCGGTGCCAAAACGGTCGGAGGATGACCTGTTTCTGCAGGCTATGGCCGGGGTGCAGCGGATGGAACCGCAGCCGACCAGCACTAAAAAGAAGCCGCAGGCAGGTGCTGTTCAGCCGCGTCAGCAGCCGCAGTCTACCCGGAAGACGCTGCCTCGCGATGAGGTGACAGCCCGCAAGGATTTTCTGCAGGCAGTGGAAAAACTGCAGTTGGACGTGCGCTTTAGCGACAGCCTGCCGGATGATGAGCTGCGTCCCTTGCAGGGTAACCGGTTGCGGCAGCTCAAGCGCGGCATCATCCAGTTGAATCGTCAGCTTGATCTGCATGGACTCACCCGTGACGAGGCGCTTGCCTCCCTGACTCCCTTCCTGTCCGCTGCCCGTGCTGCCGGAGAAAAAGGGGTGCTGGTGATCACCGGCAGGGGTATTCATTCGGTTGACGGACCGGTGTTGCAGCAGACGGTGGCTGGCTGGTTGCGGGATCAGGGACGTGAGCTGGTGACAGAGTTTGCACCGGCCCCGGTAGAACTGGGGGGCAGCGGCGCCTTTGTGATTTTCCTGCGCCCCCTTGACAAATCGGCCCGCGACTAACTATATTCTGAAACAGATATATTTACTCAGGAGGCTGTTACCATGCCGATGTACGAATACCGTTGTCAGTCCTGCAATCACCAGTATGAGTTGCGCCAGAAGTTTTCCGATCAGCCGGCACGTGAGTGTCCCCAGTGTGGCGGAAGCGTGGAGAAGCTGATCTCCCAGTCTGCTTTCAGCCTGAAAGGGGGGGGCTGGTTCAACTCAAGCACCTGCCCCAAGACCGATGCGCCTAAACCGGCGTCCTGCGCTGCCGGTGGCTGAGGCATCTAGTTTGCCGGCCGTGTGCCGGTTTCGTCTTGTTCTCTTCCCCCGTTGCCGTTGAACGGGGGATTTTTTTGTTGGTAGCGTGGGTAAGCTGCTTTACATCCAGCACCCTGAAACGTATCATGACAAACAGTTATTTGACCAGTACTGGAGGAGAGCTATGGCGGCACAGATCATTGATGGCAAGGCGATTGCGGCAAAGGTGCGGGAGCGGATCGGCAGTACGGTTACCTCCCTGAAAGAGCAGGGTGTTACACCGGGGCTGGCAGTGGTGCTGGTGGGTGATGACCCGGCCAGCCGGGTTTATGTGGGGATGAAGAAGAAGATGTGTGTTGAGCTGGGGATGTACTCTGCCGACCATGAGTTGCCTGTTACAACCACCGAAGAGGAGTTGCTGGCGCTGATTAACGATTTGAACAACGATCTGCGGGTGCACGGCATCCTGGTGCAGCTGCCGCTGCCTGATCATATTGATACCGACAAGGTGCTGGAGGCGATTTCGCCGGACAAGGATGCCGACGGCTTTCACCCCTATAACGTGGGTCGCCTGGCCATCGGCAAGCCCACCTTCCAGCCCTGTACTCCCTATGGTGTGATGACCATGCTGGATGAGATCGGCTATGACCTGAAGGGGAAAGAGGTGGTGGTGGTGGGACGCTCCAACATCGTGGGCAAGCCGGTGGCGCTGATGTGTCTGTCACGTCATGCCACGGTGACGATCTGCCACTCCCGCACCAGGGATCTGCCGGATGTGGTGCGCCGGGCCGATGTGGTGATTGCTGCGGTGGGCAAAGCCGAGATGGTCAAGGGTGACTGGATCAAGCCGGGTGCGGTGGTGATTGATGTGGGGATCAACCGGGTTGGCGAGAAAAAACTGGTAGGGGATGTAGAATATGCAGCCGCTGCTGAACGGGCCAGTGCCATTACCCCGGTGCCGGGCGGGGTGGGGCCGATGACGATTGCCATGCTGCTGCAGAATACCCTGGAGTCTGCCCAGCGAACGGTTAAGGGATAAAACGTTACAGGCAAGCGGTGCGCAGCCACCAGGCTGCGCACCGCTTGTTTACTCAGCCAGCATCTTCTTGACGTTGGCCTCGATCACCTTGCCTGTCTGTGCTGAAAAGCCGACAATCTGTTCCCGCACAATACCGTTCCTGTCAAGGATATACAGTACCGGCAGTGCCCGGACGCCGAACGCATCCTGCAGCTTGCGGGGGGCCATGGCAATGGTGTACTGCAGCCCCTTTTCCGCCACAAAATTCTTCAGCTCCCGTTCAGGCCCTTCATCAACATTCATGCCGATGATATGTAGCCCCTGCTTGCTGTATTTGCGGTGCAGTTCATTGAAAAACGGCAGTGATTCACGGCAGGGGGGACACCAGATGGCCCAGAAGTCGATGAGCACCACCGAGCCTTTCAGGCTTTCGTTTGAAAGCGGCTGTCCGTTGACGGCAAACAGCTTGAAGGCCGGGGCAGGCTGACCGCGTCGTGGGGTAGCCTCGGCATCGGGGGCGGTTACAGCAAAGAGAAAGGCTGTGACGACCAGCGTCACAGCCCGGTAAACTGGGTGCAGGCACAACGTTGTCATACTAGAGTGCCTTGGCGATCAGTGCGTCCAGCTGTGATTTGGGTACGGCGCCGACCACCTGGTCAACCACCTTGCCGTCCTTAAACAGGATCAGGGTGGGGATGCCGCGTACTCCATACTTGCCGGGGGTGGACTGGTTGTCGTCCACATTGACCTTGCCCACCTTCACCTTGCCCACGTACTCATTGGCAACGGAATCGATCAGCGGGGCAATGGCCTTGCAGGGGGCACACCAGGTGGCCCAGAAATCCACCAGCACCGGCAGCTCGGATTGCAGCACATCACGATCGAAATTGGCATCTGTCAGGGTCAAAACGGCATCACTTGCCATGGGAGCCTCCTCAGTGAGAGATAATGTATTCAGCTTTTCGAATACTACCCGGTTTGAGGAAAAATGCAAGCAGGAAATCCCCTTTGGCAGGAGCGGAGAGGCGAAAAGCTGTTGACGTTCTTGAGGTCTGAACCGTACAATACCCAACCTCGCTGTTGTTTGCAGCGACTGTTATTCATCAACTTACGAACCATCGGTTCCGGACTGACATGACCCAGATATCCTTTTACCTGACCCTTGCCCTGTACGGCTGCGCCACGCTGTTCTACCTGGCCTGCCTGGTGCGTACCTCTCCTTGCCAGGCGGTGATCGCCCGCCGCGTATTGCTGGCCGGTTTTCTGGCCCACTGTCTGGCAAAGATTCACCGTTTCATTGAAGCCGGTCACCTGCCGATCACCAACATGCATGAGGCGCTCTCCTTCTTTGGTCTTGCCATTGTCGGTGTGTACCTGTTGTTTGAGTACCGCTACAAGGTGGGGGTGCTTGGTTCGTTTGTGGTGCCTTTTGCCCTGCTGGTTACCCTGGCGGCCGGAGCGGCACCGATGGAGATCAGGCCGCTCAACCCGGCCCTGCAGTCGGCCTGGATCTACTCCCACACCATGCTTGCCTTTGGCGCCTACGCCTGTTTTACCATTTCCGGCGCAGTGGCGGTGCTGTTCCTGATTCAGTCCCATTTTCTCAAAAAGAAGCAGTTGGGGCAGTTGTTCCTGAAGCTGCCGTCGCTGGATATACTGGACGACATCGGTTACCGCTGCCTGGCCTTCGGTTTTCCGATGCTGACCGTGGCTATTATTACCGGCGCCATCTGGGCCTCACGGGCCTGGGGCAGTTACTGGTCCTGGGATCCCAAGGAGACCTGGTCTCTGATCACCTGGTTTATCTACGCGGCACTGCTGCACGGGCGGCTGACCACCGGCTGGCGTGGCAAGCGGGCTGCCATCCTGACGATCATTGGTTTTCTGGTCATGCTGTTTACCTTTATCGGGGTTAATCTCTGGCTGCCCGGCCTGCACAGCTATACCTAAAGGACTCTGACCATGAACATTATTGTGGTTGGCCTGTCCCATAAAACAGCCTCGGTTGATATTCGCGAAAAAGTTGCGTTCTCCCCCAACAGTATCGAAAAACCGTTGCAGGAGTTGGTTGGCCTGGAGGGAATCGTTGAGGGGATCATCGTCTCCACCTGCAATCGGGTGGAGGTCTACGCAACTACCCGTGACATTGCCGGTGGTGTCGGCCGGATCCGTCGCTTTCTGGCCGAGTACCATCACCTGCCCTACGATCTGCTGGAACCGCACCTGTATAGCTACCACGGCGAAGAGGCGATCCGCCATGTCTTCAGGGTGGCCTCTTCGCTTGATTCGATGGTGGTGGGCGAGCCGCAGATACTGGGGCAGATCAAGACCTCATACGGCTATGCCGCTGAATACAAATCATCCGGTATCATCCTCAACCGTTTCCTGCACAAAGCGTTTTCAGTGGCCAAGCGGGTCCGTACCGAGACCAGAATCGCCTCGTCAGCGGTCTCGGTTTCCTTTGCTGCTGTGGAGTTGGCCAAAAAGATCTTTGGTGACCTCTCTGACAATACGGTGCTGCTGATCGGTGCCGGTGAGATGTGCGAACTGGCGGCCCGACACTTCCTGACCAACGGTGCCAAAGGGGTGCTGGTCACCAACCGTACCTTTGAAAGGGCCCAGAAGCTGGCGGATGAGTTTGGCGGCGAGGCGTTTCCGTTTGACGAGCTGTTTCTGCACCTGCACAAGGCCGATATTGTCCTGACCTCCACCGGTGCCCCCCATGCCATCATCACCCCGCCTGATCTGGAAGAGGTGGTCAAAAGGCGCCGGATGCGGCCGATGTTTCTGATCGACATTGCGGTGCCCCGGGATGTTGATCCGGCGGTCAACGAGCTTGATGCGGTCTACCTCTACGACATGGACGACCTGCAGCAGGTGGTGGCCAGCAACCTGGAGGGACGCCGTCAAGAGGCTGAAAAGGCCGAGGCGATCATAGCCGAAGAGATCATCCAGTTTTACAAGTGGGTGGCCACCCTGGAGGTAACCCCCACCATTGTGGCACTGCGCAATCGTTTTGATGAACTGCGCAGGGCAGAGCTTGAGCGGACTCTGGCCGGATGGAAGGATGCCCCGCCCGATGCTGAGAAACGTCTGGATGCCTTGACCAGCGCCTACATGAACAAGCTGCTGCATCAGCCCACCAGCGTGCTGAAAAAGGCCGGACAGGGCAACCGCACTGATCTTTATCTGGATGCCCTGCGCGCCCTTTTTGACCTCCAGCAGGAGCAGGACGACAGCGGCCTGCTTGAGCTGGAAGGATAGCACCGCCACCGGGCGGGGAAAGGCCCCAGATGCGCTGTACACCGGCCCGTCTTAAAGTAGTGCTGCTCACCCTGCTGACCTTGCTTTCACTGCTGACCTGTGCCTTTCTGTTATGGCAGAGCCTGCGGGAGCGGGATGCTGCCCTGGATGCGGCCAACCGTCAGGTGCTGGCAAATGCCCGTTCACTGGCCGAGCATACCTGGCAGTCATTGAGTGAGGTTGA
>CAZYMK010000047.1:0-15149 GCA_964648885.1 uncultured Geobacter sp.
GTGCTGCACCAGGGAGACATTGGCGCTATCTGGGCTACCGGGGGGCTGCGTGCCGAGTTGCTTGCTTTTTACGGCAAGGCCACTGATTTTATCCTGCCGGTGCGGCTTAGTCCCACAGGCTTTGCAGTTGCACGGAGCGCTGCCAATATTGATGCCGACATCTGGGGGATCGAGTTTGACGGGACCATGCAGCTGACTCCGCAGCTGAAGGCCGTTGCCATGGTCTCGTACAGTGAAGGATACAACAACAGCAGCGGGCGCCCTCTGGCAGAGATCCCTCCGCTGCGGGGCAGGCTGGCCCTGCGCTACGACAACCGGCGTTTTTTCGTCGGGATCAGCGAGGTGCTGGTGGCGCGTCAGAATCTTTTTGATCCTGCGCTTGGTGAAACGTCTCAGCCGGGCTACCTGCTGACCAACCTGCAGCTGGGCGGCCGCTGGAACGGCTTTATGCTGTCCGTTGACCTGACCAATCTTTTTGATGTCCGCTACGTGATGCCGCTCTATTACCAGCGTGACCCGGTGGCAGAAACGGCGCGAATCCCTGAAAACGGTCGAACGGTCGGCTTTCGGCTCAGTTACCGTTATTGACCCGGAGATGAGGGTGCTGAGGGGGGTCAGGACGCTTTCTTAAACGGCGCCAGCAGCTGCAGCTGATCAGGAGCCAGGGCCGGGGCGTAGAGGAAACCCTGGGCCTCATGGCAGCCCCAGTCTTTCAGGGTAGAGGCGTGGTGCTGGCTTTCCACCCCTTCACCGATAACGGTAAGCCCCAGGGCCGTGCCCAGATTGACGACCGCCTGAGCCACCTGGGCCGCCCGCGAGGTGGCGCCGATCTCATGGACAAAAGATTTGTCGATCTTCAGCCGGTCGATCGGCAGACGGTGCAGGTAGGAGAGAGACGAGAAGCCGGTGCCGAAATCGTCAATGGCAATGGAAACACCCAGGTCGCGCAGCTGTTTCAGTACGGCTATGGCCCGGTCGGCATCCTGCAGAATGTAGCCTTCAGTTATCTCAAGCTCCAGACAGTCAGCCGGCAGGTGCGCGTGGTCCAGGGCTCTCTTGACCATATCGACGATGTCGCCCCGCTGGATCTGCAGGGCAGAGAGGTTGACCGCCACCCTCGGGATCGGGGTGCCTTCACTGCGCCAGTGCTGCATCTGGCGGCAGGCATCATCAAGAATCCACTCTCCCATCGGCATGATCAGGCCGCTCTCTTCAGCGATCGGGATGAAGCGGCCCGGTGCCACCAGGCCAAACTCGGGGCTTGACCAGCGGGCCAGGGCCTCAACCCCGACAACAGCACCGCTTTGCAGGCAGATCTGCGGCTGATAGTCCAGGCGCAGTTCACCCCGTTCGACCGCCTTGCGCAGCCGTTGCTCCATATCGGTCCGTTCCCGCACCGTGGCGGTCTGTTCCTGTGAGTAAAAGCGGTAGGCACCCCGCCCGGCGGCCTTTGCCCGGTACATGGCGGTATCGGCGTTGCGCAGCAGCCTGACCTCGTCGTCACCATCCTGCGGATACAGGCAGATGCCGATACTGGCGGAGAGGAAGAATTCCTGCTGTTCGCATGCCAGGGGAGTGGCCAGCATCTCCAGGATTGAGCGGGCCAGATCGGCAGCCTCCTGCAGATGTCCGACCCGTTCCAGCAGCACGCAGAACTCGTCCCCTCCCAGTCGGGCGATCAGATGACGGTTCTGCAGGGTCAGGGTCAAGCGGGCCGCCACGGCCCGCAGCACAGAATCACCCACCTGATGACCGTAACTGTCGTTGATGTTCTTGAAGTGGTCCAGATCAAAGAACAGCAGGGCCAGCGAATGCTGATGGTGATGGGCCGAGGCGATGGCCTGGCTGCAGCGCAGATCGAACAGCAGCCGGTTGGGCAGGCCGGTCAGCGGGTCGTGCTGGGCCTGAAACGCCAGTTCCTGCTGTGTCTCCTGCAGCTCATCAAACTGTATCTGCAGGTTGAGTGACATCTCGTTGAAGACCCGGGCCAGACGGCTGACCTCGTCGTTGCCGTCAATCGTTACCGTTACCCCCATCTCCCCTTCACCCATTCTGTGGCTTGCCCGCTCCAGCTCCTGCAGGCGCCGGGTCAGCAGGTATCCCATCCCCAGGCCCACCAGGGCGCTGAGGATGACCGCTGCCAGGGCGATCGGGATGCCGCGCCTCAGCAGGGCCTGCAGGCTTTCGTCCATCTCGGCGCGGGAGTAGTGGATGGCGATCGTACCCAGCTGTTCGGCTGCATTGCTGATCTCAATGCTCTTCCAGACCGATTTTTGACCCTGCTGCAGCCGGGGTATCGGCAGGCCGATGTTGGCCGGTTCGGTGCTGGCCACCACAATATCGTTCTGGTCTGCCAGCATGATCTGTTTGATATGGTAGGCAGTGGCAAAGGAGGTGATGAACAACTGGAAATCGGCAGAATCTTCCACCAGCAGTGCCTTGCGGGCGATCTGGGAGGAAAGGGACAAAAAGGTGTCCTCGCGGGTCTGGAGCTGTTTCAGATCGGCATCGCGATAGGCGGTAAAGGTAAACCAGAGCAGAGGCGAGACAATGCAGACCTGCAGCACAAAGACAACGGTGCTTATCTGGTATTTGAGCGATCTCATCGCTTATTTACTGCCGAGCCGCTTGAGGATGGTGCGGGCAGGGTGATAGTCTCGGTCGGTGACTGGTTTGAAATAGCGCCCGGTGACGGCGTCTGACGACTCGATGAACAGCAGGCGCAGGTGTGGATCGACTGTCGAGAGGGTGCTGGATTGCAGGGTGTCAAGGATGATCTTTCGGTCGCTGGCCGGCACCCGTTTGTGGACGGCAAACATGGTGTGCGGGATCGAGATTGAGTGACCGATCCGGGTAAAGGTCAGTTTGAACTGTGATTCAAAGGTCTTGAGGGTTGAGGCGCTGGTTGCACAGGCGTCCATGCTGCCGATCTGCAGCTGCTGCAGGCAGGCCAGGTGGTTGGGGAAGTGCTTGACGGTAATGTTGGTGCCAGGCCGCAATCCCTCTTTCTGCAGGGCGTCCAGGGCAAGGTAGGTGACCGCGCCGGTGGCCGGTGGGGTGCCGATCCGCTTTCCCTTGAGATCGGCAAGTCGTTGGATCGGTGAGCCGTTTTTGACTGAAAACTGGGCGAACAGGTCTTCAGAACGGGCCACCAGCGGCAGATAGCCGCGCGCATGGGCAAAACGGATGTAATCAAACGGGTGTACATGGATGATGTCGAAGGTCTGATCGTTCAGGGCGCTGATGAACGCCTCGTAGGTGCTTGTCAGGCGCAGCCGCACGGTTTTCTTGAGCGGTCCGGACAGTTCGGCGGCCACCGGAGCAAAAATACCTTCCAGATTGGGCACCGGCAGGAACGGAAAGACTCCCAGCAGATATGCGTTATCAGCTGGTGGTGCGCTATGGCTGCGGGTGGGGCTTAACAGGAGCAGGCCGCAGACAAGGGCGATGCTTGACAGGGACAGCAGACGGCGCAATATCGGCATGGTGGTTCCTCGCTCACGTACAAGCTGCAGCAGGTAGAACCGGAGATTAACCGGTGAGTGTCAGTCGGTGCTGTCGTATGGAAGCTCTGCAGAAACAGTTGATTAACTATTTACCAACCGGTGCCGTGTGTCAAGAATAACAGGTGTTGTGCGCTGAGGAATGTGGGAGGGTCAGGGAGGGGGGGATTTGACAAAGCCGGACTACGCGTATATGGAAAAAGTCCTTCGCAGCGCCTGCATTTCTTCAGGCGTAACCGGTTGTGATGGTTTTCGTCCGTTTGTTTCGCTATCATCTGCCGGGGGTGCCGACAAGGCACCCTGGTTGTTCAGCCCGGTTGGCTGGCGCTCTTTTCTGAAGGTTCCGGTCTGGTCGGTGTTCCGGTCAACCAGGGCCTGTTTTTTCAGTTCCTGGTACTGGAGTTCAAGGGGTGTGGGAAGATCCTTGCGGATGGTGAGACTCATTGCTGGGCTCCCTCTGCTGCAACGGTTCCAGGGGAAGATTCAGTCAGCAGGTGCCGGTCTTCGTCTGTACTGAAGAGCTGACGGATCGCCTGCCGCTCATCAAAGGTAATACCCTGGTAACTGTAGTCATACTCATACCGGCTGTTCATGGTGCGCCGCCTTTGCACTGGTTTCAGTATCCGTATCGGCAGCACGGGTGTTTTTTTCAAGCACCATGTCCGCCGGTTTTTCTCTGTAAGGAGGTTTCATGCGTATTCTGCACCTTGCTGATCTGCATCTGGGCAAGATCATCCATGATGTTCAGCTGACTGATGACCAGTCGTATATTCTTGATCAGATTGTGGCGATTGCCCGGGATGCCAGGGCAGAGGTGGTCTGTATCAGCGGTGATCTGTATGACCGCACGGTTCCGCCGGTGTCGGCCACGGTGGCGATGGACGATTTTCTGACCGCGCTGCTGGTTGATATCGGCATCCCGGTGATCCTGACACCGGGCAACCATGACAGTGCCGAGCGGCTTTCCTTTGCCGGGCGCCTGGTGCGCTCACGGGGGCTGCATATCGCCCCGGCCATCGGCCAGGGGGTTGCCCCGGTTCTGCTTGATGACTGCTACGGGCCGGTCACCTTCTATCCCCTGCCGTACCTTGACCCGCTGCAGCTGCGGAAATCGGTTGATGATCAGGAGATGACCAGTTTTGACCAGGCCTTTGCCACGGTCATTACCGCGCTGCCGTCTGCCGTCGGCCGCACGGTCTGCCTGGCTCACTGCTACACCCAGGGGGGGATTACCTCCGAATCTGAACGACCGCTCTCCATCGGCGGTTCCAGCCTGGTGGCCCCCGGCCACTTCCAGTCGTTTCACCTGACTCTGCTGGGGCATCTGCACCGGCCCCAGAAGATCAATGACACGGTCTTTTATGCCGGTTCTCCGCTCAAATACTCCTTTTCCGAATCTGACCACCGCAAAGAGGTTGCCCTGTACGATCTGGCAGCGGACGGCAGTTTTACGCGGGAAGCCATCACACTCACCCCGCTTCGTGATCTGCGGATCATCCGTGGTGCGCTGGCCGATCTGCTGGCACAGGCAGCCAACGATCCGGCCCGGCATGATTACCTCTGGGTAGAACTGACCGACCGGGGTGCCTTGTTTGACTACGCCGCAGCCTTGCGGGCGGTCTATCCCAACCTGCTCAACATCACCCGCAGCGCCTGGAAGCCGGATGAGGCAGGGGGAGGGGGGATCGAGATGCTCGGCAAGAGTGATCAACAGATTGTTGCCTCGTTCTTCAGGCATGTTACCGAGAGCGACCTCAACGAGGAAGAAGAGCAGCTTATCGTGACCGCCCTTGCCGAGTTGCAGGCCGATCAGGCAGGAGGCCGTTTGTGAGACCACTCAAACTGATCATGCGTTCCTTTGGTCCTTTTATCGGTGAGCAGACCGTTGATTTTACCCGCTACGGCGACAACGCCTTCCTGTTGATCCACGGTCCCACCGGTGCCGGCAAGACCACTATTCTGGATGGTATCTGCTATGCCCTCTATGGCGATCCCAGCGGCGAGAAGCGTAACGAACATTTCCTGCGCTCCCAGCGGGCCACGTCTGATGCCCTCTGTGACGTGGAGTTCTTCTTCCAGGTTGGTCCCCGGCGATTCCACATCAAGCGGACACCGCCCCAGACAATCGTGCACAAGGGAAGACAGCGGGAAATCAAGCATCAGGCGGAGTTCTGCCGGATAGATGAGCAGGGCATGGTGCTTGGCGAGCGGTTCAGCAAGGTGGGGGAGGTGCGTCAGAAGGTGGAGGAGGTGTTGGGCTTTACCAGCGAACAGTTCCGGCAGGTGGTGGTGTTGCCCCAGGGTGAGTTCAGAAAGCTGCTGCTGGCCAAATCCGATGAAAAGGAGCAGATCCTGGAAAAGCTGTTCGGCACGCTCCGTTTCAAGCAGCTGGAGCAGCTGCTCAAGAACCGCAAAATGCAGCTGGCATCTGAACTGAAAGAGCTGCAAGCCGCAATCGAGGGGATCCTGTCCAGTCATCAGGTTGCTTCAATCGAGGCATTGAACCAACAGGTGGCCGCGCTGCAGGCAGAGCGGGAAAGGCTGGGGCAGCAGCTGGCAGAGCAGCGCAGCCTGCAGCAGCAGGCAGACGTGCAGCTGCAGCACGCTCAGGCCCTGGCAAGCCGCTTTGTCGAGCTGGATCAGGCCCAGGCAGCCTTGGCTGCCCTGGTTAAACGCAAGGCTGACATGGAGGCACTGAACACCAGGATCGAACGGGCCGCCAGGGCGCTCAACCTGGTGGATCTGAATGAACAGCTGGCCAGGACACGCAAGGAGCTGTCGGATCGCTCACAGGAGCTGGCGGGTCTGGAACAGGCTATCGTAACCGATGGTCAGCAGCAGCAGGCGGCAGGCATGCGGCTGCAGCAGGCAAAGGCAGCGGTTGAACAGCTACCGGAACTGGCGGCAGAAAAGACCCGGCTGGAGGCGCGGCTGACCAGGCTGATCGAGCTGGATGCAGCCCGGAAGGCCGCTGCCGCTGCCACCAAGGCAGAGCAGGCAGCCCGCAACACTGCTGAACAGTGCAAGGCCCGCATCACGGCAACTGAGCAGCAGCTGGGCCAACTTACCACCACCATTGAAACGCTGACTGCCACTACGGCGCAAGGCGACAAACTGAAGGCTGAAGCTGAAGCCCTGACTCGTCGGCTTGTGGCACGGCAGCAGCTCGACCATAAACGCCGACAGCTGGCCGGGGTGGAAGAGCAGCTGCAGCAGGCAACAGCAGCTGCTGCAGCAGCAGAGCAGCAACAGGTCAGGCTGCAGCAGCAGGCAGATGATCTGCATCAGCGGTTTATTGCCGGCCAGGCTGCCTTGCTGATGCAGGAGTTGCACGAAGGGGTGCCCTGCCCGGTTTGTGGATCACCTGATCATCCGGCCCCGGCCCGGGCATCTGAAGAAGTGCCGGACGCCAAAGAGCTGGGTGTTGCCCGCAAGGCCCTTGCTGAGGCAGCTGCTGCAAGCCGTCAGGCCCAAGCACTCAAGAGCACCATTGAGGTGGAACAAAGCGGTCTTGCTGCAGGTCTGCAGGCCCTGCTGGAGCAGCTTGGTTCCGATGCCTCGCAGCCGCTGTCACTCCTCGCAGGGCAGCAGCAGTCGCTGGCTGCCCTGATCAGGAAAACAGCGGATGCGGCTCAGGAGCTGGAAGCCGTTCGACAGGAACGGACAGCACGGCAGGCCGGGCTGGTGAGCGAAAAAGAAACGCTGGCCCGTGCTGAAACAGCCCTGACCCAGGCCACTGCTCAACGGGAGGCCCGGTCTACGCTGGCTGCCAGTCTGGAACAGGAAGCAGGCGACAGCAGCTCGACAACCGTCAAGCGCAGGATTGCCGAGCTTGACAGCACGGTTACCACTGCCCTGGCTGCCTTGCAAAAGGCGGAAGATACCCATGCCATGATTGAGAACCGTCTGAACAGCGCCATTGGTCAGCAGGCAGAAAAGCAGGCCCAGATCAAGCGGCTTGTTGCAGAACTGGCAGAGCAACAGCAGATTTTTGCGGTGCGGCTGGAAACGGAAGGGTTTGCTGCGGTCAGTGATTGGCAGGAGGCCCGGCTGGCGCGCCCAGAGATAGAGAACCAGCGTATCATCATCCGGCAGTTTGCTGAAGGGCTGGCCGCAGCACAGCAGCGGCAGGCCCGTGCAGAAGGCGGGGTGCAGGGGAGTCAGCGGCCGGATCTCAGTGCGTTTCAGGCAGCCAAGCAGCAGGCAGATCAACAGCTGGGTATGCTGCAGAAACAGGTGGGGCAGCTTGAGGCAGCGCAGCAGGCGATGACAACAGCGCTGGCTGCCATTGGTACAAAAACTGAAAGAACCGGCAGGCTGGAGCAGGAGTATGGGGTGGCCGGTCGGCTGGCAGACCTGGCTTCCGGACAGAACCCTAAGCGGATGACCCTGCAGCGCTATGTGCTTGCCGCCCAGTTTGAAGAGGTGGCCATTGCCGCCTCGCAGCGGCTCGTGCGGATGAGCCAGGGACGCTACCACCTGGTGCGCTCCGAGGCTCCCCGCGACGGCAAGTCCACCAGCGGCCTGGATCTGGATGTTGTTGACGACTACAGCGGTGAGCAGCGTCCGGCCTTCACCCTCTCCGGCGGCGAATCATTCCTGGCATCCCTCTCGCTTGCCCTGGGCCTCTCCGATGTGGTCATGGCCCAGAGCGGCGGCCGCTATCTGGATTGTATCTTTATTGATGAAGGTTTCGGTTCCCTGGATGGCGAGACCCTTGATTACGCCCTCAACACTCTGATCGAACTGCACCGGGCAGGCAGGGTGATCGGCATTATCTCGCATGTGGCAGAACTGAAAGAACGGATTCAGTCACGCCTGGAAGTTGTAGCGGCCAAGGAAGGGAGCAGGATTGTGGGGTGATGGGCATCCGCCTGACTCGGTCAGCCAACGTTGCTGCGGCGGGAGAAATCCTCAAACGGGTCATCTTCCTGTCTGCTGACGATAAAGGCGCCTCGGGTCTTGCGGAGGATCGTGTGGCCGCAGTAGGGACAGACCAGCCGCTGCGGCTCCGGCTGGGCCGGACGGGTATGACCAAACTCAACGACGACAAATTGCTGACAACAGTCAGCGTTACTGCAACGCTCTATGCTCATAAGGGGAGTTCCTGATGACCTGGGTTGGTGCTGCACCCAGCCGCACCAAACGGTGCAGCTGCCGGAGAGAGTCGGGCTGCAACGGCAGTAGACTATTCCGGCGGGGCAATCAGGGATCGCAGACCAGGTGGGGCCGGTGGCAACAGCTGCAGGGGACGCAGTGTCTGATCAGCCAGGAGCGGGAGGGCAAGGGCAAGGGGGAGCAGTGCCGGTTCTTCACTGTCCAGGGTGATGGTCGGCTGGTCATGGTTGTGATCAGCATCACCGCTACTGCTGTCAAAACTCCAGCCGACAGGGGCTATGGTGGCATTACTGCAATCAGGGGCGGCAAGGTGCAGCAGGCTGCAGAGCAGTACGAGCAGACAACAGATGCGGCATATCCGATGGTGGTGCGTGCGTAGCATGGGGGTGACATTATCATGAAACTGTTGTTCAGGAAAAGCAAAACCGTCAGAGGTCAGCGGGTTAGCGTCGATTAAACTGCTCCAGCAGCAGTGCTGTCTGCTCTTCGAGGCCGGTAGCCATCTGGTGCAGCAGGGACGGGGGCGCCTCCTGCGACTGGTGTTCAAACTGGGCAGCAGCCTGCTGCAGGCGCGGCGCACCCAGGTTGGCGGCCATCCCCTTGATGGTATGGGAGGTCTGACGCAGCGCGGTGCGGTCCATCTCCTGCAGGGCCTGACGGAGCTGCTGCAGCCGCAGCGGCAGATCAGTACGGGCCACGCCGATGATCTCCTCCAGCAGTTCCGGGCTGTCCCCCAGCCGCTCTGCAATCTCCTCCTGATCAAACACCGGCAGTGACTCCTGCTGTGTGCGGGGCAGTTCGGTATCCGGCTCCTCTGCTGCTGCATCAACCGCTGTAAGCCATTTTTCCAGCATCTTTTCCAACTGCTGCGGTTTAACCGGCTTGGCCAGGTAGTCATTCATACCGGCAGCAAGACAGCGTTCGCGGTCACCGCTCATGGCGTTGGCCGTCATGGCGATGATCGGCAGCTGGTGGCGCTGCAGCGGTGTCTTGCGGTCCCTGATCCGGCTGGTGGCCTCAAAGCCGTCCATCTCCGGCATTTGACAGTCCATCAGGATCAGGTCATAGGGGATGCGCGACAGCGCCTCCAGCGCCTCCAGGCCGTTGCCTACCACATCCACCCGGTATCCCTGTTTTTTGAGCATGGCTATGGCCACGGTCTGATTGACCGGATTGTCTTCTGCCAGCAGGATTCTGGTGGTGGCCCGTTGCAACCGTTCCTCTTCTGCAGTAGGTCGGGTGGCCGTATCCGTTGGTCCGGCTGCTTCAGCCCGCCCGGTCAGTTGTGCCAGGGAGCGCTGGAGCAGTTCATGGCGGATCGGCTTGGTCAGGGTGGCGGCTATACCGGCAGACTGCAGCTGCTCCTGCTCAAACCTGATCCCCAGGGGGGGCAGCAGCAGCAGCCGGGTGGCGGCATGTTCATCCTTCTCGCGGATCATGCGGGCAACAGCAAGGCCGTCCAGATCGGGCAGGGTGTAGTCAAGCACTGCCACCTGAAACGGAGAGCCGGCTTCACAGGCCTCCTGCAGCATCCCCAGGGCTGTGTAGCCGTCGGCTGCGGTCTCGTAACCGCAGCCCCAGTTGCTCAGCAGGGTGATCAGCAACTGGCGGCTGGTTGGATTGTCATCCACCACCAGTACCTGAACCCCCTGCAGCGGGGCAGGGGGCGGTGCAGCTTCAGCCGCAGGCGGGATGATCCGGAAGCGGGCCGTAAACCAGAAGCGGGAGCCGTAGCCTTCACGGCTCTCGACACCGATTTCGCCCCCCATGGAGATACTCAGCTGTTTGCAGATGGCCAGCCCCAGGCCGGTGCCGCCAAATCGTCGGGTGGTACCGGCGTCAACCTGGGTGAAGGGGGTAAAGATGGCCTGCCGGCGATCCTCAGGAATGCCGATACCGGTATCGCTGACCGTAAAGCGCAGCAGGACGCTTTCAGCGTCGATGGTCTCCAGCTCGGTCCCGATGACCACCTCACCCTGCTGGGTGAATTTTACGGCGTTGCCGGTCAGGTTCAGGATGATCTGACGCAGCCTCCCCTGATCCCCCACCAACTGGTGAGGGAGAGCCGGGTCAACCAGACAGATCAGTTCCAGCTCTTTTTCCACCGCCTTGGCCGCCAGCAGTTCAACGGTGTCTTCCAGGGTGGTCCAGAGGTCAAACGGTGTCTCCTCAAGGGTCAGCCGTCCTGCCTCAATCTTTGAAAAATCAAGGATATCGTTAATAATCTCCAGCAGGTTCTCGCCGCTTTTACGCACCACATCGGCATAACTGCGCTGTTCAGCGCTCAGGTCAGTGTCCAGCAGCAGGCCGGTCATACCGATGATCCCGTTCATCGGAGTGCGGATCTCATGGCTCATGGTGGCCAGAAAGGCGCTTTTGGCATGGGTGGCCTCTTCAGCGATCGCCAGCGCCATCCCCAGTTCCACACTTTTCTGTTCCATGGTTACCGAAAAATCCAGTAACTTCATCTCACGCTTTTCTACCCCCTCCATCAGACCGTTGAAGGATTCTGCCAGCAGCTTCAGCTCTGCATCCCCCTGTACGCTGACCCGGGCACTGCTGCCTGATTGACGGGTCAGGTTGCGGACCTGTTCGGCCAGGCTGCTGATGCCGGCGGTCATCTTGCGGCCCAGCAGCCAGGCCCCGGCCGCACTCAGCAGCAGCGCGATGAACATACCCCACAAAAAGGCGTTGCGAAAGCGGTAGATCGGCGCAAAGGCCTCTTCAAGCGGGAAGTTGGAGGCCAGGATCCATCCCTTGGTTTCCAGCTGTTTAAAGGCGGAGATAAAGTAGCGTCCACGGCTGTTGCTGGTCTCGCCCGAGCCTTCAAACCCCTCCAGAGCCAGGTCAAAAAGCCGGTTAACCCCCGGCGGGACATCCCGCTGCATGATCCTGTCCTGATCCGGGTGCAGCAGGATGGTTCGCTGCTGGTCAAACAGGTATAGATAGCCGGTCTTGCCCACGGTGACGGAGTTCAGATCCTGCAGAAATCCCTTGGAACCGAGCAGGTCGATGGTACCGGCCATGACCGCGATGACGGTGCCGTCGGCAGCTATGATCGGGGCGGTCATGATAATAACCGGTTTGCGGTTGACCGTTGAAAGTGACTGTGAGATCAGTGGTTTGCCCTGTTGCAGGGTCTCCTGGAAATAGGGCTGGTCTGCAAAAGAGGTGCTGATAAGATTGGGCAGGACCGGATTTGAGGCGATCAGCTGCCCGGAACGGTCGAACAGGAACAGGCCGTGGGTGAAGAAGGTGCGGATGCCGGTACGGTTGCCAAGCCAGGCCTTGAGTGCCGGCCGGTTGGTAATCAGATCAGTCGGCGCGACCTTGGAGACAGCTATCAGGGCGGTATGGGCGCTCTGCAGCTTGGCATCAAGTTCACGGGCCAGGTTGGAGACCAGGTTGAACTGCTCCCGGCAGATCAATGCCCGGGTTTCGGTCTTGAAATAGGTATAGGTACGCCAGGCGATACCGGAGAGCAGGATTGCCATGAACAGGCAGATCGTAACGGTCAGCCGCTGTCGGAAGCTGGTAAAGGTTAGCAAGCGGAACGCTCCTGCACCATCAGACATTGAACAGAGCCGGTTGAGCTTTTGTGTGTAAGGGTAGCATGGCGGATCAGATCTTCACCAGGGTGTAGGCCCGGCTGCCCAGGCCCACCTTTTCAGCATGCTCCAGTTGCACCTGCCAGGGGATTTCGGGCCAGACCCCCCGGAACTTGTCACCTCCCGGTTCGTGGCCGCTCGTGAGGGCTGACTCCTGATTACCCCGGGCATTGTTGACCAGATCGGCGCAGGCCTGATCCACTGCCACCGGATCGGTGGAGGCGCAGATGCCGATGTCGTTCACGATCGGGGCGTCGCAATGGCCGTAGCAGTCGCAGGCCGGTGATACCTGGGTGATAAAGTTGAGGTAGACGGTCTTGCCCTGCTTGCCCGCCACCGCACCCAGGGCGTATTCGGCCATCTTCTTCATCACCAGATCGGCTGCCTCGTTCCACTGGATGTTGATCGCCTTGACCGGACAGACTGTGATACAGCGGGAACAGCCGGCGCACTTTTCAGCGTCGATCACCGCCTTGCCCGCAACCATGGTAATGGCATCGTGGGCGCAGGACTTCAGGCAGAGGGTGCAACCGGTGCAGTGCTTGGCAGCCACCACCGGCGCCACGGTAGAGTGTTGTACCAGCTTGCCTTTACGGCTTGCGCAGCCCATGCCCAGGTTCTTGATGGCACCGCCGAAACCGGTCAGCTCATGGCACTTGAAGTGGGACAGCGCCACCAGGGCATCGGCCTCCACAATCTCGGTGCCGATGTAGACCTCTTTTAGCAGCTCACCGTTTACCGGAACAGTTACCTCACTCACCCCGCGCAGGCCGTCACTGATGATCAGCGGCGCACCCACCACGGCATAGGCAAAGCCGTTCTCAATCCCGCAGGCCAGGGCCGAGACCGCCTCTTTGCGCTCACCGGGATAGAGCGTGGAGGAATCGGTCAGAAACGGTTTGGCTCCCAGTTTCTTCAACTCATCCACCACCCGGCGGGCAAAGATCGGGCGGATAAAGGCGCTGTTGCCCTTCTCGCCAAAATGGATCTTGACCGCAGCCAGCTCCCCTTCACCCACCCGCTGCGGCAGACCGCACAGGGTCAGCAGCTTGCTGATCTTGTCAAAAAGGTTCTCTTTGTGGCTGGCCCGCATATCGGCAAAATAGACGTTGGACATGGTCACTCCTCTCGTATGAACACAAATCATACTTGAATTACAAAATAGTGCAACGCGATGGCTACTCGCGGTGTCGTGCCAGACAGGCTCCCAGCGAATGGTAGGCGACTGACTGCATCAGCGGGATGGTGTTAACGGTTCTTGCTGGGTCAGCCACTGCTTCGGCAACATGAAACATCTGCTGCCAGGGTAGAGGTGGCTTGGGACAGGCACGCAGCCAGAGGGTGGTCAGGGTCAGCCGGTCACGCCAGGTGTCACGGCGCTGTTCAACTATTTTCAGAACGGCTTTGGTTGCCTGGGTTTCAAAGCTGCTGGCCTTACGGCTGCGATTGATGGCGTCAAAAACAGCCTGATCCAGATCGTGATCATCTTCAAACCAGGAGCAGAGAAAGGAATGCTCGAAAAGCCAGTGTTCCGACTGATCGAGTGAACGCTTGCGGGTCGCAGCTGTCAAAGCCTGCGGAGAGGTCTGTGCCAGTTCATCCCGTAACGTTTCAAGCTCATGCATTGCATCAAACGGTATTCCCTTCCAGTTGTCCTTGCCAAGCCGCTCGGCGATCTGCAGCAGTCGGTAGTAGGGCGGCTTGCCAAGGGCAGTCCCTTCGGCAAGGGTGTGGCAGACCCGTTGGTCCAGATAGGCCATGTCGCATTCGGCAGCGCCGACCTGATCAGTCAATGTTCTCACAAAATGATCCCGTTCTCTCTTGGTGGGCAGCCGTATGATAAAGGCGTCGGCTACTCCCTGCCCCCGTTTGAGCAATATGGAACAGCTGATAAACCCTTTTTCTGCCGGCAGCTGTACCTGCAGCGATTGGGCAAAGGCACCATCCACTACCGAGGCATAGACCGTTGCTTTGTCACTCTGTGCAAGGGGTGCACAGGCAATCCGTGCCTTGCGTGCCGTGCTGATGGCCTGGTCTGCAAAGTTACGGATTTCTTCCGGAAACCAGTTGCGGCTGACAATCAGGCGCCGCAGGGTCTCCGGACTGATCCGGTCGGCATACTCTGCCAGCATGGCAGCAGTGCCTCGACGCACCTCAGCTTCCGGGTGCATCAGCATCAGCGCTGCAGTATCCCTGATCAGGGCAGACGGGGCCAGCAGCATCTGTTCGATCATGCCTAACTGTGATTCGATCGGCTGCAGGGCAATCATATCCAGCAGCTGTTCCATGGTCTCAAAGGGGCAGGAACCGTGCAGTTCCTCAATCCCTTTAAACAGCTGGTCGATCGGGTCTTCAGCAGAGTGCCGCTCCTGCAGCGGTGGACCGTCCAGCAGCAGACGCTGGGTATTGGCATCACGAAGCACCGGCAGCAGCTCAAGACGGCTTTCAAGCAGCAGATGAGCCACTGCCAGGTTCAGGTTGGACGGTGCTACCTCAAGAAAGATCTGCTGTGCCAGGGCTTCCTGCAGCTGCCGGTTCATCTCCTGGCTGCGGGGCCGACGTCGTTCCAGCTCAACCCTGACAATCTCAAGGGCATCCAGCAGTACAAGCATCGTACCTTCTATCAACAGATCGCCATCCTGGTAGGCAGCGGCATATTCCAACAACAGTCCGCACAGCTGCCGGGCAAAATCCGGTTCCTGCAGCATCCAGTCCCGTAAAGCATTCTGCAGCTGCTGCCGGTCCCGGTCCTTGCCGGCATTGTAGAGCTCAGTCAGATGCCTGAGCATGCCATCAGCCTGCTTTGATGCAGCCTTTCTCCCTTTTTTGGGTAGCTGTCGTGCAGCCTTGCCCGGTTCTTCAGCCATTTTGTCGGCAAAGAACTCCTCAATGGTGGGCGCATTGCAAATAGTCCGTTTCG
>CAZYMK010000048.1:0-8595 GCA_964648885.1 uncultured Geobacter sp.
GCTTGCCGTATTTCTGCTTGATCGGCCAGAGCAATCGACGTGCCTTGTCCAGATTGGCGTTATCAGGCCAGCTGTTAAGAGGAGCCAGACGCTGAGATCCTGATCCTGCTCCGCCGCGACCGTCACCCAGACGGTAGGTACCGGCGCTGTGCCAGGCCATCCGGATCATCAGTCCGCCATAGTGACCCCAGTCTGCGGGCCACCAGTCCTGGGAGGTGGTCATCAGCTCGTACAGATCTTTTTTAATGGCTGCCAGATCGAGCTTTTTGAACTCTTCCCGATAGCAGAAATCCTCACCCATCGGGTTGGATTTGGCGGAATGCTGATGCAAGATGGCAAGGTTAAGCTGGTTGGGCCACCAGTCACGGTTTGAGGTACCGCTTCCTGCCACCTGTCTGCCGGATTTCCCGGTTACCGGACATGTACTGTTGTCACTCATGCAGGCTACTCCTTTCAGTGAGAAGGTTGATGTTGCACTAACGATAAAAATGAACAAGCCACGTCGATTCAGAAGCAGTATTACACAGCATTTCAATCTGTCAAGCGACCTGCAGTTAATTTTCAGGTAGTAAAAATACCTATCAAATGCTCCAAAAAAAGCGGAAGACACCTGCTGGCGCCTTCCGCTTGATGGTACAACCAATTGCTACTTGATCTGGATGAACATTGATGCTGCCACACCGCAGACCGGGCATTTTTCCGGTGCTGCCTTTTCATGGGTATGGCCACAGACCGGACAGACATAGTAATCAAACTGCTCGCCAGCCTGCCCCAGAGTATCAAAGGCCTTTTGATACAGTTCAGCATGGGTCTTTTCCACCGTGTTGGCATACATGAATGAACGAAGCGCCTCAGTGGCCCCTTCTTCCTTGGCAGCCTCAATCATGGGCGGATACATCTCCTTGAACTCATGGGTCTCGCCGCCAATGGCCTCCTGCAGGTTCTCTTTGGTACTTTTGATCCCGCCCAATGCCTTGAAGTGAGCATGGGCATGCACGGTCTCGGCCTCGGCAGCAGCACGGAACAAACGGGCGACCTGAGGTAATGCCTCACTGTCTGCCTGCTTGGCAAATGCCAGATATTTACGGTTGGCCTGTGATTCGCCTGCAAAGGCATCCATAAGATTCTGCTCGGTTTTTGGTCCATTCGCCATCTGAATTATTCCTCCTTTTGGTTGGGTGGTACACAATTAATGTTAATCGTAATAATACCTATTTAATAAACTGTCAAGATATATTTTATACATACTACAGCTGAGACAAAACATGGCCGGCAATGGTCTCGGCTATCTTGTCCGAGTCTGAACGTTCATTGTTGAACAGCAGATCGTACAGCAGCGGATCATGATCATTGCGATCGAGAAAATCACGGGTAAAGGCGTCCCGTAAACGCTGTTGCTTGATCATCAGCTTTTCCGCTTCATCCATGCCGATACCAAGACGTTTGTCCAGGGTACGAATCTTGAACTCGGGAACAGCATATATCCTGAAATGCCAGGCCTGCTCAAAATGTCGGGTGATAATCGCCCCACCCAACTCCATGATGATCACATTTCCCTGTTCAGCCAAAGCAACCACATGCTTGCAGAGCAGCCTGAAGCAATCCTGGCTATGGGTCCAGCGGGGCGAAAAGGTGGCCAGTATGTCGTCCAGCAACCGGTTTTTCTCTCCCAGGCTATCCAGAATATCCTTTGAGATATTGTGATGGTTCGCCACCTCGTCCAACACCGCCCTGTCAATCAGAAACCAGGGCTCAGCTGTTTTTTCTGACATCAGTTCGCAGAGCCGCTCAGCCACCGGATAACCCTGACAACCGTACTCGCGTGACAGGGTGATGCACGGACGGGGTTTGGGCCGTTTCAGCTGCTGCAAAGCCTTGTCCTTACGCACACGATTGTATTCTTCCAGGGCACCAACACGAAGATCAACAGACGGAATAAAGAGATTTTCTGGCATGAAACATGACTCCTTTTTGTACTGTTTTGCTATCTTAACGCAGAATCGACAACCTGCAAGCATCGATCTGGAAAAAAACAGATCAAGCTCCGTTGTCGCCGCCTGCACGATTAATTCTTGACAAAAACAGTTTAAGACGTAAATATTCTTAACAAATAACCATGAAATGGAGTACTGCCGTGGCTACCTGTACCAGATTTTCCCAGGAAGAGCTAGAGCAGGTGCTTGACACCTTTACTGCAGCATGTCGTGCCGCCGGTCTGAAGGTCACCCACCAACGCATAGAGATCTACCGTCAACTGGTGATCTTGCCGGATCATCCTTCTGCAGAGACCCTCTATAAGCGTCTCTTGCCAACCCTTCCCACCATATCACTTGACACGGTCTACCGTACCCTGACCACCCTTGAACAGCACGGCCTGGTCTCGCGCATCCAGACAGCCGAAAGTCAGGCCCGCTTTGAGGCGGTCTTCACCCACCACCACCACCTGATCTGCAGCCGCTGCAAGCAGGTAATTGATTTTACCTGGCCCGAAGTTGATGCGGTCACGCTGCCTGAAGACCTTGCCCAGTGGGGCCAGATCGACTCCAAGACCATAGTTATGTACGGTATCTGCAACACCTGCACCCCCTGAAAAACATCATGCAAAAAAACTATTGACACCTGTTCTCATAATCGCTATTGATAACAAAACTCAATCGCACAGAGGTGAGGCGTGGCGTTCCGTACAACATCAACCAACTATCAGCAACCTGCCAACCCGGTCAACCTGCTTGCCTCCTACCGTAATCCCGTTGACTGCCTGACCGCACACCTGATGCTTGAGTGTTCTGAAGTAATTGCCGGGGCAAAACCGGCCAACCTTGTTTCACTGGTAAACCGTACCCGTCCCTGCGGACGCAATCTCCACCAGCTCTGGCAGCACCATGGTGATCAGATGGCAGAACGCATTCCGCACCTTGAGATACTGGTACTGAAGACCAGAGATCGGGCTGTACTGCTGCTCTGTTTTGACAGACAGCACCTGATGCACCACCTCAGTCATGCCGGCATTCGCGCACTCCTTTCCAAGGCAGGCTATGCAGCAGAGGCTTCAACTGATCAATTACTGCAGCAGCTGCTGGATCGTATTGACGCTTCATCAGGTTTTCCCCATGAAATCGGCCTGTTCATCGGGTATCCCCCCAAGGATGTGGCTGCCTTTATGGGCCTAGTGAACCTGCCCTTTACCTGCCAGGGACCGTGGAAGATCTTTGGCAACCCTGCCCGGAGCCTGTACCTGGCCGACCAGTTTCGTACCTGCCGGATGCGGATGAACGCCCTGCTTGCTTCAGGCGATCACGCTCTGCTGCAGTTACAGTCCCCTGGACATCCCTTTTTCAGTGCCAGTAATGATAAAGACTGTCAATCGCTTATTCATCGAGGTGCAGCATGAGTGTCATCCTGGTGGGCGGCATGGATCGCCTGGGAGAGAAATACCGCACTGAAGCAAAACGTCAGGGAATGAATCTGCGTATCTTCAGCCAGGCAGAAAACAATATGGCGGTCAAGATCAAAGGGGCTGATGCCGTGGTGATTTTTACCAACAAGGTATCGCATCATGCCCGCAACGAAGCAATGTCTGCTGCCAAGAAACAGGGAATTCCCGTGTTCATGCACCACGCCTGTGGTGTCTGTACGCTGCGTGAATGCCTTGTCTGTCTGAACATGATGCCTAAAACCACTGAAAACTGACTGGAGCAACGGTACGCATGGATAAAAAGACCTATTCCAGTTCACAGCTGTTCGGCGATGACCTGGAAATTGTCATCAGCCACGAAGGTGAAGAGTACCGTCTGAGGATTACCAGCAAGAACAAGCTGATACTTACCAAATAAGCACGTGATGACTACATAGCCAGTCATACACCCGTAAGCCAGCCAGAGGTGACTTTTTTCGCCCGAGCCAGCCAACAAAACTACCTCAACTCAGGAGAAAACAGATGAACAAGCTGCATGCAACCACCCTGGCCCTCTGCTTCACCCTTGCAACCACCGGCGCCGCCATAGCCGGCCCTCCTCTTGCCACCGATGACGCCGGCACCGTCGATGTCGGCAGCGTGGAGATCGAGCTGAACAGCTCCTACGGGTATAACAAGGACACCGCTGGCGGCGTTACCACCAAAACCAATACAGTTGATGGTGAAGTCAAAATCACCACCGGTTTGTACAAAGACCTGGGTATCTCTCTGGCCATCCCCTATCTCATCAATGAGCGCACCCACGAGACAGACGGCACCACTACCGCAGTGTCAAATATCGATGGTTTTGGCGATATGGTGCTGGAAGTGAAGTACAAGTTTGTGGAACTGGCCGGCATCAACCTGGCCATCAAGCCCAGTATCATCATGCCCACCGGCAAATACAGCAACGGTCAGTCAGAAGGGCGCTGGCAGTTTGGCGGCACCCTGATTGCCACCAAAGAGTTTGACGAAGGCTCATTTGCCCTGCATGCAAACCTTGGCTATGAGTACCATCACTACCGCGAAGATGACGGCTCACAGCGCAGAAATCTCTGGGGAGGCTCCATTGCCGGCGAAGCCGAGGTTGCCAAGGGATTGTTTGCAGTAGCTGATTTCGGTCTTGCTACAAACCCGGACAAGAGTTCAAAGGAACTGCCGGTATATGCACTGACCGGTCTGCGTTATGAGATCAACGAGCACCTGGACATTGATGCCGGTATCAAGTTTGGCCTGACCAAGCCGGAGACCGATGTGACGGCACTGTATGGCCTGGTGTTGAAATTCTAAAACAATTTCTTTAACACAGAGGGAAAAGAGAGCGTCAGGGACGCAGAGTAAGACTCTTTTAAAAGTAAAAACGTTTTTATCTGTGCCCCTGCCCCTCTGCATCTCTGTGTTAAAGATTTTGATGTTTTTGATGAACAAGCGACACAAAACGGAGGAATGAATGATGCCACTTGAACTGCTTACCCCTGGCGAAAAAGGCGAAATATTGGAGATCAGACATTGCGGCGGTTGTGGCGGCGGCTGCCACAGCCATGGTCACCATGGACATGAAGAGCATGCTCATGGCCATCATCATCACCAAAAAAAGGCCACAACAACGCGGGCTGAGGAGATGGGGCTGCGGGTGGGCAAACAGGTGGAGATGCTGAAAAATGACGGCAACCTGCTGCTGCTGCTGGTGGATGAGGCACGCATTGCCATTGACCGCCGCATGGCCCGCAGCATCAAAGTGAAAGGAATCAACGCATGAACCTGAGCACGCTCAAACCCGGTCAAAAAGGAAAAATCCTGAAACTGGACAGCAGCATCGGCCCGATCCGCCGCCGCCTGATGGATATGGGGGTAATCCCCGGTGAGACCATCAAGGTAGAGAAGATAGCGCCGATGGGTGACCCGATTGAAGTGACGGTCAAGAGCTACAACCTGTCACTGCGCAAGAACGAGGCCAGGGGGATCGAGATCGAGGTGCTGCCATGAACCTTCAGAAACCGCTGGTGGTTGCCGTTGCCGGTAACCCCAACTGCGGCAAATCAACTCTGATCAACGCCATTGCCGGCAGCCGCCTGCATGTGGGCAACTGGCCCGGTGTAACAGTGGAGAAGAAAGAGGCCTCGTTTGAGGTGGAAGGCCGCAGCATCCGTCTGGTGGACCTGCCCGGCTGCTATTCACTTTCTCCCTACAGCCAGGAAGAGATCATTACCCGCGATTATCTGGTCACTGAAAAGCCGGACCTGATCATCAATGTGGTGGACGCCACTAACCTTGAGCGCAACCTGTATCTGACTACCCAGCTGCTTGAACTGGGCATACCGATGATAATGGCCCTCAACATCCATGATGAGGCTGAGGCCAAGGGCTATAAGATCAACACCAGGCAGATGGAAGAGACCCTGGGCATCCGGGTCATCCCCACCTCTGCAGTTAAAAAAACCGGCCTTGACCAGTTGCTGAAGGCGGTTGTGAGTGATGCGCGCCCTGCCCCCAAAACTCTCAACTATGGCCCTGACATCGAAGCCGTGCTGAGCGGTCTGCATGATCATATTCAGATCAACCACAGTGTGCTGCTTAGTCAGTATCCACAACGCTGGCTGCTGATCAAACTGCTTGAAGGTGACGGGCTGGTGATGAAGGCGGTCAACATCCCGGCTGGTTCGCTGCCGTCCACACTGTTTGACCATCTGCTGCGTGCCCACGGCGACGATATTGAGGGGCTGCTGGCCGATACCCGCTATGCGCTTTCAGCCGGTCTGTGCCGTGAGGTGCTCAGCAAACCGGAAAAGCGGAATATTGAGATGACCGAGCGAATCGACCGGGTGGTATTGAACCGCTTCCTGGGGATCCCGATCTTTGCGGTGGCCATGTGGCTGCTGTTCAAACTGACTTTTGACCTGTCATCCCCGTTCAGCGACTGGCTGGATGCCATGACCAACGGGCCGTTCAAACGGTGGACCACCGCCATACTCGGCGGGATCGGCGCACCGGACTGGACCGTATCGCTGGTCAATGACGGCGTGATCGCCGGGGTCGGCTCAGTACTGGTCTTTGTACCGGTGATCTTTGCCATGATGTTCTTCATCACCTTTCTGGAGGGGAGCGGCTACATGGCGCGGGCCGCCTTTGTGATGGACCGGGCCATGCATGCCATTGGCCTGCACGGCAAATCATTCATCCCGATGCTCTTGGGCTTTGGCTGCAATGTGCCGGCCATCTACGCCACCCGCACCCTGGAAAACCAGAAAGACAAGATCCTGACCGCCCTGCTGATCCCGCTGATGTCCTGTGGCGCCCGCCTGCCGGTCTACGTGCTGTTTGCTGCGGTATTTTTTCCGGATAACGCCGGTACCGTGATCTGGACCCTCTACATCCTGGGTATGCTGCTGGCAATTGTAATGGGCTACCTCTTCAAAAAGACCCTGTTCAAAGGGGACGCGCCCATGTTCATCATGGAGTTGCCCCCCTACCGGATGCCTACCTTTACCAGCCTCTGCCTGCACACCTGGGAAAAGGGCAAGCACTTCCTGATCAAGGCCGGTACCTACATCTTTGCCGTCTCAGTGCTGGTCTGGTTCATGCTCAACCTGCCCTGGGGTGTAGAGCACAAGCGCGACTCCTACCTGGGCAAGGCCGGCGCTGCCGTGGCCCCGATCTTCCAGCCGCTCGGCTTCGGCACCTGGGAGGCATCAGCTTCTTTGATCACCGGCGTCATTGCCAAGGAGATCGTGGTGGGCACCATGGGCGAGATCTACGCTCCACCGGCAGAAGAAGAAGCCGAAGAAAAACCAACTCTGGGAGAAGACCTGAAAGAGATCGTGGTCTCCTTTGGCGGCGCGGTCAAGACAGCGGTCAGCACCCTGCTGTACCTGCCGCAGGATGAAGAGCCGGAAGAAGACCAGACCGGATTGAGAGCAGCCCTCAAAGGCCAGTTTACTCCACTCACCTCTTTTGCCTTCATGGCCTTTGTACTGCTCTACATGCCCTGCGTGGTGGTGGGGGCAGCCATGCGGGCCGAGTTCGGCACCTGGAAATGGGTGGGAGTGTCTTTTGTCTACTCCACCATTCTCGCCTGGACCGTGGCGCTGATCATCTACCAGGGCGGCAGATTCCTGGGGTTGGGAGGCTAGCTGTGGGACTGTTCGACATCATCCTGATGGCAGCGATTGCAGGAGGAGCCGTCTGGCTCCTCTACCGCTCGCTCTGGAAAAAGAAAGGCTGCTGCGGCACTGATGGATGTGGCGGCAGCTGTCACTAATCACACGCTGCAGGCACAGCCTGGCAGCATTTTACCCACAAGGAGACAATCAATGAAAAAGACCGTCACAACCCTGGCAACCGCCCTCTGTATGGCCGGCCTGAGCAGTCTGGCTCAGGCCCAAGAGGTAACCTGGAGCAAGACTATCAAGCCGGTTTTCGACAAACAGTGCCTGGCCTGCCATGATGCAGCCACCCCTGAGTATGCCAAGTTCAAGAAAGAAAAGGATGTATGGCTGAAAAAAGGTCTTGGTATGCGGATGGAAACCTACAGCCACCTGGTCAGCTTTGTGGGCTGGCCCAATGCCGGAGCCCTGATGCGGCGCCTTGACGATGGCAGCTCCAAGGCCGACAAGAAGCCGGGCAATATGTACGAGTATCTTGGTGCTGATGAAAAAGAGCGTCAGGCCAACCTGCAGCTTTTCAAAAGCTGGGTCGGTGGATGGAGCCTGAAACGGTGGGCTGATCTGACCAAGGACGATCTGAGCGCAATCAAAACTGCTTACTGATGCCGTAAGCACTCTGCCCGTCGGTATCAAAACAGCTCAAGCTGTTTGACAAGAATCCGGCAGATGGTATGTTTGAAGCGATACCGGTCAAACCCCAAGCTCAAAAGAACCTGCGTGTAGTTACAACCAAATAATCAGCCAGCCACGTTACCAACGCAGCCAGCCAAAACCCCATTCCTTTTTACAAGGATGTTTTGACTGTGCTGCGTTTTCTATTTCGGTGTCAGAGAAAGGCCGTCTATGACCATCACCAGTTACATTCCGGGGCGGATACGGGTACGGGACAGCCGTCTTGCCGATGCAGCGGAGGCAGCGCAGATCACCGCCATGGTGACGCTGTTGCCGGGCATTCGCGGCATCAGTGTCAATCATCGC